>JAQRMR010000033.1 GCA_028599115.1 Methyloprofundus sp. | reverse complement strand
CCACGAAAAACACAAAAATTAAAAGAAAAAAGGTTAAAGTTGTTTAACTACTCAGCATAGCTGAGTAAACAATAAGGTATTTTAATCTTTTTTTGTGCTTTTCGTGTCTTTCGTGGACAAATAAGTTTTTATAAAACCAACCGCTGAACGGTTGCTTTAGGGTGGCAGCCAAAATTCACTAGCAAGCCTAAGCGTTTTTTTGTCGCTTTTAAATAATTCAATACTTGCGCTTCGTGCTGAGGCGTTATTTTAGACAGTGCTTTTATTTCAACAATAATCGAATCGTAACAAATAAAATCAGGTACATAGACCTGTTTTAATGCTTCGCCTTTATAAAATAAATTTAATCGCTGCTGGGCAACAAATGGAATGCCTTGATGTGCCAATTCTTTTTCTAAGCACTCCTGATAAACCCCTTCAAGAAAGCCACTGCCCATTTCCCGATAGACATTAAAAATAGCACCTTGAATTTTATAACCTTCGTCTTTGTATAAAATACTACTAGCCATAAGATGAGTTGAATAAGTTAAAAAAGGGTGTTCACGAAAAACACGAAAGACACGAAAATTAAAAGAAAAAAGGCTAAAGCTGTTTAACTCAGCGTAGCTGAGTCGTTAATAAAGTATTTTAATCTTTTTTCGTGCTTTTCGTGTCTTTCGTGGACAAAAAACATCAAGCATAAAGCTCTTGTTCTAAGTCTTTAATCGCTTGCTGGTACTGTACTTTGCCACCAAAGCCTTTAATGAGTTCTGTAGGACGGCCTATTTCGTTGAAGGGCTGTACTTTTAAGACTGCGACATTTTCAATCGGGGTGATGCCTTCATCGGCATATTTTTCTAATAAGGCTTCTAATACTTTTTGGGCTTGTTCACCGTATTGTGTGAATATATCGCGTTTTCGTACTTGGTCTGCCCGTTCTTTACGGGTTAAAGGTGGTTGGCCGTAAACAATATGACAGATTAGATCAAACGCACCATAATCTTTACCGACTTCATCCGCTAAGGCTTGCCAGATAACGCCTTGTTCTTCTAATTCGGCAATCACCGCTTTTTTCTGGTCAGCATCATTCCATTTTCGTAAAAAGTCATTAAGCGTGGCATATTCTTGTTTAACGGTTTTAGTGGTGTAATCTTTAAGTGATTCGGTAATCAGTTTGCCATCGCTACCCATATATTGCACACGTTCTGATATGAGTTTTACGGGGACACCTTTAACAATATATTTTTTGGCTGGTTCATCAGTGCTATCTTCACCGCCATCATCTAAGCCACCAAATTCACTTGGATAATCATCATCTGGGTTGCCAGTTGAAGTAGTGCCCACGATATCTTCATCTTCAGGCGGAACAGTTGAGTCGCCACCGTTGGGTTTGTAGATGACTTCTGCTTCGCCATCAAAGTCTTCATCAGCAAAGAGTTCGGTGGCTTTTTTAAAATCCATAATGGTAAACCAGAGTTTGCCATAATCTTCATCAATCCGTGTACCGCGTCCAATCACCTGTTTAAATTTGGTCATGGATTTTATGCGCTGATCCAGCACAATTAATTTACAGGTTTTTGCATCAACGCCTGTACTCATTAATTCAGAGGTGGTAGCAATAACGGGGTAGGGCTGTTCTGGGTCGATGAAATTACCTAACTCTGCTTTTCCTTCTGCATCATCCCCTGTAATTTTTATCACATACTTTCGGTTTTTAGCGACTTGTTCAGGGTTTTCATTTACCAAAGCTTGGCGCATACGGTTGGCGTGATCAATATCTTGGCAGAAGACAATCGTTTTTGCCATGGGGTCTGTGGCTTTAAGGTGGTCACTGATAATTTTAGCGATCAGTTGGGTTCTTTCCTCAATGACCAGTGTTCTATCAAAATCCTGCTGGTTATAAATGCGATCCGCTATCAGCGCACCATTTTTATCGTATTGATCTTTGGTCGGTCGCCAGCCTTGTAAATCCACATCTAAATCAATTCGTACTACTTTATAAGGGGCAAGAAAACCATCATTGATGCCTTGTTTTAATGAATAAGTATAAACAGGCTCGCCGAAGTAAGTGGAGTTGGAAATCTCTTCTGTTTCCTTGGGTGTCGCGGTTAAACCAACATGAGTGGCGGACTTGAAATAATCTAGAATTTCACGCCAAGCGGAATCTTCTGAAGCACTGCCTCGGTGGCACTCGTCGATAACAATCAGATCAAAAAATTCAGGTGAAAATTGTTTGTAGGCTTTTTGGTCTTCTTCTGGGCCGGTAATAGCTTGATAAAGTGATAAGAATATTTCATAAGAGGTATCTACTTTGCGCCCTGTGATTTTGGTCATAGCTGAGCCAAAAGGTTTAAAGTCATTGGTTTTGGTTTGATCAACTAGAATATTGCGATCCGCTAAAAACAGGATGCGTTTTTTAATACCAGCTTTCCAAAGCCGCCAGATAATTTGAAAGGCGGTGTAGGTTTTGCCTGTTCCTGTTGCCATCACTAATAAGGCGCGATTCTCTCCTTTAGCGACGGCTTCAACTGTTTTATTAATGGCGTGTACTTGATAATAACGAGGCGATTTACCATTGCCATCTTCATAATAGTCTTGGGTAATCGTTTCTAACTCTTGAGTTTGGTAGCCTTTCCATTGCTGGTATTTTTGCCACAATTCAGAATGGCTGGGAAATTCATCTAGGCTGAGTTCTTGTTCTACTTGAGGCGATAAGCCTGTTTTATCATGAAAGATAAAGCCATCGCCATTAGAGCTAAAAATAAAAGGCACTTCGAGCAAGTCAGCATAAGACAAGCCTTGCTGCATACCGGCTGCTATCGATAGGGTATTCTTTTTGGCTTCGATAATAGCCAAGGGCATATTGGGTTTATGGTAAAGCACAAAGTCAGCACGTTTGCCTTTACTACGCATCCCCATTTGCCCACGGACAATAACACGGCCAGCGGTTAAGTTAACCTCTTCACGAATTTGAGTGTGTATATCCCAACCTGCTTTTTTTATAGCGGGCAGTATGTATTTGGTACAAATATCTCGTTCCGACAGCTGTTTTTTGTCCATATTTAAAAATGGGTAGAGTGAGTTTTGTGTTAAATTTGTTAGGGCACTATATCATTAAGATAGAGGTGGTTGTTAGGTTTTACCGTGATGTAATTTATTTAGGTGTTAGTGCGGGTTCTGGGGTGTAAGAGGGGCGTTAAGGCATTGCATTGACGTTAGAATGATTTATTATAGTAATCGGTACTGGCGGCAATTAACTTGTTCCATTTTGGTGAGTGTTAGGCATCTTAAGTAGCAATAGTTTTATAAGTTTGGGACACTTTTGAATATATTGGTGGAAGAATTATGCTGCAATGTGGCCTTTTAAAAGGCCAGCTCGAAACATACCGAGGGTTCTATAAAAATGTTAATACATCTCTCCCCGTGCTAATAAATGACTCAAGTCACCGTTAAATAAGGATATTCTGCAATGAAAGCCAGCTCTGCTAATTTACTCAGCCTAATCAAAGGCCCAAAGCAATTTGTAATTCCTATTTATCAACGCACCTATAGCTGGCAT
>JAQRMR010000032.1 GCA_028599115.1 Methyloprofundus sp. | reverse complement strand
CCATTTGTCTCATAGAAGCTGAATCATCAACCGCAAGTATACTTGCCATTATTTTCTCCGAAATTTTTTGTAAATATTTATATTAAGATAATCATACCTGAAAAATCGATAAAAACTATCAATAGCTAGGTTTTGTGCAATACATCACTTTTATTTTTTAAAGTATCTTTATATCATTAATAACAAAACAAAAGAACCAAAATAAGTAAATAGAAAGTAAGCAACTGATAAAATAACACTTATTTGCCTATCGAAATCAAATAAACCTTTAAATAAGTATGCAATAATCGCAATAGACCACAATACTAATACTCCACCTATGTAGACAGGGTAAACGGAGGCCGCAGTCCCTTTTGCGAAAATAAACCAAAACGCTAAAGGAAGCGCAAGCACGTAAACAAAATTTTCACAGACTAATATTGCAGTAACAAAGCGTTCAAAGTGATAAGTACTGCCATCCTTTAAAATAAGCGCCCCTAAGAAGATTAATGTAATGAAAATTTCCACAAAAATTTGAATAAAAGCTTCTACTGGGTCTGTAATATTAGCCTGTATAAATAGCCCTAAGAGCATATACACCAACAAATTCACCCATAAAAATTTACGATCTGTTGGTAAATCTTCAGGATAGCCCTGAAACCAACACAGTTGAATATAATCTTTTAACATAATAATTTTTTACGTATTTCCTATAAAGTAAATAATATCGCTAATTTAAAGCAATTGTTAATCTCGTCTAATCACGCTACGCGAGCCATTCCCCTCTGGCTGACTAACTATATTTTCTTCTTCCATTTGATCAATCATTCTAGCTGCACGATTATAGCCAATTTTAAAACGCCTTTGTAGACTAGAGATTGATGCCTTATTAGTATCATACACAAAATCCAGCGCATCATTATACAAGGCATCTGTTTCATCAACAGCTGCTGAGCTAGCATTCGACGAATCTGTAGGCTCTGCTTGAATAATATCCGTTAAATACTGCACTGCTCCCTGTGTTTTTAAATATTCAACAACCTGATGAACCTCAGGATCATCCACAAACGCGCCGTGCGCTCGAATAGGAATACTTGTTCCTGAAGGCAAAAATAACATATCACCATTACCCAGCAATGCTTCAGCTCCGCCTTGGTCAAGAATTGTTCTTGAGTCAATTCTTGATGAAACTTGAAAAGAGATTCGTGTGGGCACATTAGCTTTAATTAACCCAGTCAAAACATCCACTGAAGGTCTTTGTGTTGCTAAAATTAAATGAATTCCGGCCGCTCTCGCTTTTTGCGCCAATCGAGCAATCAATTCTTCCACCTTTTTACCGACAATCATCATCATATCGGCTAACTCATCAATGACAATAACTATATGTGGTAATTTCTCTAACGTAGGAAAGGATTCACCCTCCTCTAATGGCTTTGTTAGTTGAAATAACGGATCTCGTATTGATTCACCTCGCTCTGCTGCCTCATCAATTTTTTGGTTATAACCGGCTAAATTTCTAACGCCCACTTTCGACATTAGCTTATAACGTCGCTCCATTTCTGCCACAGCCCAACGCAAGGCACTTTGCGCCTCTTTCATATCCGTAACAACAGGCGTCAATAAATGCGGGATACCTTCATAAACAGATAATTCCAACATTTTAGGGTCGATCATGATGAGCCGTACCTGATCAGGCGTGGCTTTAAACAACATGCTTAAAATCATGGTATTAATTGCAACTGATTTACCCGAGCCAGTCGTTCCTGCCACCAATACATGAGGCATTTTTCCTAGATCAGAAACAACCGTTTTCCCCGATACATCCTTACCTAAAGATAAAGTTAGCGGTGATTTAGAGGTTTGAAATTCTTCTGATGCAATAATTTCACGAAATGACACTAACTCTCTTTCTTGGTTAGGGATTTCTAAGCCAACAAACGAGGTACCTGCAATAATTTCTACCACACGCACACTGGTTACACGCATTGCACGCGCCAAATCTTTAGCTAACCCACTTACTCTACTTACTTTAACACCAGGTGCTAGTGCTAACTCAAATCGAGTAATAACCGGTCCAGGATAAGCACCTTGTACCTCAACGCTCACTTTATAATCTAACAAGACACTTTCAACTGTCCGCGACATCTCAGCAAGCTCTTCTTCGGAATATGAGCGTATCGACTGCTCATGAATATCTAGCAAAGATAAGTCAGGCAAGGTATAACTTGCTTCTTGCTGTTCACTATTAAATACTGGCTGTAGGCCGGAAATAATATTGTCTGTTTCTTGCTTGGCTTGTTCGAGCATAGAACTTGCAGAAGAAAACTGAAAGACATCTCCCTCGTTACTAATCGCCTCATCCTTTTGTTTTGATGACCCCATCAAATTGTTTTGGGATAAATCAGAAAATGAATTATTTTTACTCAGAGAAACAGACTCTTCCACATTGCTTAAGTCTGGTTGCTCATTATCATTCAGTTGTAGAATAGCCGCATGATCATTGCTATCAAGCTGCTCCTCAAAATACGGCTCATCAGAAAAGGGGTTCTCTTCATACAAGTGGTCAGGCTCTAACTCGGTATTCTCTTGCTCCTGTTCTGCCTCTAGCCTATTACTATTAAGCTCCTCTAGCACAAGTTCATCATCTAAAGAACTTAGCTCGAACTCCTTAGCTTTTATTATCTCTAACTCCGAATGACTTAACTCATCGTCTGACAATAGCTCATCAAGTAAATCATCAACATGAGATATGCCCTCACTTTCTCTCGTATTTATACCAACTGGCTTAATTGGTTTGCTTGCTACTTCTGTCGATGTAAAATTTGCAAATGAATTTTGAAATAAGTCATCTCCAGTAGAAATTTCCTCTTTAGCAACCACCGCTGCAGAAGTTTTTGCAAAACCTAGTGATGGCTCATTATTATTTTCAGTCGCTAGAGAAGCTAGCTGTTCATTAAAAATAGGCTCACTAGATGATACAGTCTCAGCCTGCTGTCTATCAGCATGAATAATATCCAGCTTTTTACTTGAATTCGTCTCTCGGCTTTTTACACGTCGGTTAGTTTTTTTATTTTCAACACCAATAAAATCTAACGTATTAGTATAAATAAGCTCAAACATTCCTACCGTATGTTTACCAATGAATTCCAAGCCATTTAACCATGATCTCCCGGTTAGCTTTTCAACCGCAACCAATAGCAAGACTAAAACAGCTAAGCTAAGCGTAATAAGAGAAAAGACAGCAAATATATCAGCTGCTTCTACAGAAAAACCTGTCAATGCAGTACTAATTACCCAAGCAAAGGCAATAACTATTAGACTCACAGCAGTGATAAATAGAGCTCTCCGTAATATGAGTGCATTAAACACAGTCGGAAATTCAGGCTTTTTATTAATTCGTCTATTCTTTTTCACTGGCTTTTTCACTGGCTTTCTGCCTCTTTTTAAATCTATTCGGAAATTTTCCAACTAACCATCTGCTTAATACATAACTGGTTTAATTCTTTTGCGCGTTCGTAACTTGCAGCCTCAGTATAGCAACGTAGTTCAGGTGCATTCCCTGATCCTCGTAAATGAACAACTTCATCATTACTTAGCGTTATACGCACCCCATCTAATGTATTAATGGCGACTGCCTCAGCAATTTCATCTGCAAATAAACTTTTAATTTTCGCCGCATCTTTTTGCTTATCCCCCGTTTTTAATGTCTCTAAAATTGAAGCACTCAATTCAGTTGGGAAATTTTTAATACGATCGCTATAAGTGTATCGAGCAGGTAAAGTTTTTAATAAGTCAGATATCGTACAGTTCTTATTTTTAGCAAGACTTAAAATACACAAAGGAATTAAAACAGCATCCCGCGTAGGTAAGGCAGCTAAAGTTTTACTACCTAAGGTAACAGCTGTATTCAGTAAAAACCCACCATTCGCTTCATACCCCACGACAGTTTTTAAGTCAGTAAGCGACTGCATTGCTGCAATCACATAAGGTGAACCAATTTTAGTGCGCATTACTGTCGTAAAACTATTACTTTTTTCTAACGCACTATTACTACTAACTGGCGTGATAACTGCATCTGCCTGTAGAAATTGTGCGACTAAAATACCTGCAACATCGCCACGTAACCACTCGCCATTTTCATCACTAACTAACGGCCTATCCGCGTCGCCATCGGTAGAGATAATGCAATCAAAAGCATATTCATCCGACCATTGCTTTGCTAGCACCACATCTTCTGGGCGTATCGCCTCAGTATCAACAGAAATAAAAGCCTCTGACCAGCCTAAACAAATAACATCAGCACCCAGTGATGTAAATATTTTAGGTAATAGATCACGAGCAACCGAAGAATGCTGATAGATACCAATTTTTTTCCCAGCTAAGAGCTGCGCAGGAAAAAAATCCAAATAACGCTGAATATATCGCTGTTCAATCTCTGGATTAATTTCAGGTAAATAATCTGCTTTTAAGAGCGTTTCATTTTGATCAAACAAGCTGTCTGTTATCGTTGGGTTTTGCGCTAAAATTCCTTGCTCGTCATCCTTTAACACCTCACCGGTCGGCTTATTAAACTTAATGCCATTACGGTCATCTGGGATATGACTGCCTGTCACCATTAAGGTAGGCATATTCTCGGCAATTCCGTATAGGGTTAATGCAGGTGTGGGTACTAACCCCGCATTAACAATTTCATAGCCAGCATCTAGCACAGCAGCTGCCACTGCATTCATAATTTGCGGCGTACTGCGCCGTAAATCACCTGCAACAGCAACTTTAGAGCCTGCTTTTATTGCTTTTGTTTCCTGTAAATAGGCTAAAAAAGAAAGTGTGTAGGCATAACAGAGTTTATCTGTCATATCGCTAACTAATCCACGAATACCACTGGTTCCAAATTTTACTTTGTTTTTATCCATAAACGGTCAATCTGCCTATTTGTTAGAGTTTCTGATTACGTTGATTTAGACTTCTCGCTGGCGTTCCTAAGTACCATTAAATTAACATTTTGTAGAATGGTGCCTGCTTTTTAGCACGCAGTGAAACCCATCAATGCGATGGTGAACGATGGGTTTCGCAAAAAAGACGCTCTACCCATGCTACATAAATACGGCATCAAAAGATTATTACTTTGCTTTTTTTGCTGCTATTTCAATCTTCCGTTGCACTTGCGCAACTTTATCAAGCACGCCATTCACATATTTATGACTGCCATCTGCTCCAAAAGCTTTAGCTAGCTCAACACCTTCATTAATTACCACGCGATAAGGCACATCGACCTTATGCATTAACTCATAAACACCTATGCGTAAAATAGCACGCTCTACAGGATCAATCTCTTCTATTGTACGGTCAACAAAAGTAGCAAAAGCTTCATCAATTTTATCCAGATGTTTAGGGACTCCATGAAAAACATCGATAAAATAGCTTTTCTGCGCATTTTTCAAACGATCATCTTCAAAAAATTGACGCTCAATCATTTGTAAATTTTGTCCTGTCATTTGCCACTGGTAAAGTGCCTGAACAACACAGCGCCTTGCTTTGGTTTTTGCAGAACTCATTAAGCTTCCAAGTTATTAAATAAACTAACCATTTCTACCATTGATAAAGCAGCTTCAGCGCCTTTGTTTCCAGCTTTAGTCCCTGCTCGCTCAATCGCTTGCTCAATACTATCAACAGTTAGTACACCAAAGCTGACAGGAATATCATATTGTAAAGAAACTTGCGCAATCCCTTTTACACACTCACCAGCCACATAATCAAAATGCGGTGTACCACCACGAATCACTGCGCCTAAAACGATAATTGCATCATATTTTTTAGAAGCTGCAACACGTTGAGTAACCATCGGTAATTCAAAAGCACCCGGTGCTTTTACCAACGTAATTTCTTCTTTCTTTGCGCCGTGACGTACTAATGCATCAATCGCACCGTTTTCTAATTGCTCAACAATAAAGCTATTAAAACGTGCGGCGATAATACAATATTTACCACCTTCTGCTAGAAGGTTTCCTTCAATTAAATTTACTGCTGACATAGTTGCCTCTTAAAAATAGTATTTTGTGTTATTTCTTTGCTGACTCGACAACTTCTAAATCGAAGCCTGACAAGCCAAAGTAATTTTTTTGCGCACCTAAAACTTGAATTTTATGCACCCCTAAATCTGCGAGAATTTGTGAGCCTGTTCCCGTTGTACGCCATGTGCCAGTTTTATCTTCATTAGCAGACTCTGTGACACCTCTATCTTGTAATTGGTATTGGTAGATAAGTTCGGCTAATGCCTTATCACTTTCTTCTTGACGAACTAAGACTAAAACACCACGGCCTGCGTCTGCAATTTGCTGCATCGCCTCTCGAACCGGCATTTTACAATCACTTCGGTTAGATGCTAAAACATCATCAATTAAATTACGCGCATGTACACGTACTAATACCGGCTCATTATTACTTACCTCGCCCATCGTTAATGCAAGGTGTACATTACCGTCATTACGGTCTTGATAAGCATACAATTTGAACTCACCAAATTCAGTGGGTAACTGACATTCGCTAATTCTTTCTAAAGTGCTTTCATTCTCAGTACGATAATGGATTAAATCAGCAATCGTGCCAATTTTTAAATCATGCTCTTGGGCAAAAATTTCTAACTCAGGCCGACGCGCCATCGAGCCGTCTTCATTTAAGATTTCCACAATAACGGCAGCTGGTTCAACACCCGCTAACCGCGCTAAATCACAACCTGCTTCTGTATGCCCAGCTCTATTTAAGACACCGCCATCTCGCGCCCTTAAAGGAAAGATATGCCCCGGTTGAACAATATCGTCAGAGCTTGCATCTTTAGCCACTGCGCTTAATACCGTTTTTGCACGGTCCGCCGCAGAAATACCCGTAGTAACACCTTCAGCTGCCTCAATAGAAACCGTAAAGTTAGTTGCATAAGCCGCATTGTTATCCGTCACCATTAACGGTAAGCGCAATTGCTGGCAACGATCACCCGTTAGCGTTAAGCAAATTAAGCCACGACCATAGCGAGCCATAAAATTGACATCTTCAGCACGAACAAAGTCCGCTGCCATTAATAAATCGCCTTCATTTTCACGGTCTTCATCATCCATAATAATGACCATTTTTCCTTGGCGAATGTCTTCTATAATTTCCTCAGTTGTATTCATTACTTAAATAAATCCACTTTCTTTTAATAAATTTTCAGTTACACGAGCAGGACAATCAGCCGCTGCCTCGCCTTTCATTAAGCGTTCCATATATCGAGCTAATAAATCTACTTCCAAATTAACTTGGTCACCGACAGAAACCGCCGCTAATGTTGTCTCTTTTAGCGTATGAGGAACAATATTAACACTAAACTCTGCCCCCTCTACCTGGTTAATTGTTAAGCTAATCCCATTAATACAAA
>JAQRMR010000031.1:10769-14643 GCA_028599115.1 Methyloprofundus sp. | reverse complement strand
GGTATTTTACCGCTGCTTGTCGCGTTACGTTTTTTTATGCTTGCGCAAAAAAATCTAACACGACCTACGTCACTCATGCCCAATACCCTCAAATTCTAGCACCTCGCTTCCCCAGCTTTCATCAACAACCCCGCGCCTAACATAAGCATGAAAACTCGATGCTTGCCAATCAACAACGCTCGCAGCATACCCATGTTTGACAGGGTTATAATGAATATATTCAATATGCCGGTTCAAATCCTTTTCATCTCTTAAAACATGCTCCCAATACCTATGCTGCCAAATGACTTGCTGCCGCCTATTAATACGATTTTTATTAGTAACCGGAATAGTCTGCGGATAATGTTTAGTAAAATAAGTTTTAATTAAACGCCAGCGTGTCGAAAAATCAGCATCACCCTCAGGTAATGTCCAAATACAATGTATATGATCAGGCAGTACAACAATCGCATCAATAGAAAAGGGCCGCTTCAACATTACTTTTTTAAAGGCTTCACGCAATAAGATCACTGCATTAGGATCAGCAAAAATAGGCCTCCGGCTTTCCGTCACAAGCGTAAAAAAATAACACCCTTGCTTTACAAAAAACCGCCTATATTGCATAAATTCTCCTCAATAATTAACCATGTAGGTCGTGTTAGCTTATTGAACGCAGTGAAATAACGTAACGCGACGGGTATTTTACCGCTGCTTGTCGCGTTACGTTATCTGCGCTACGCTTAGATAAGCTAACACGACCTACACCACTTTTTTGGACATTATTTTAATCCGCCAACTTCTGCCGATAAATCGTTGCACTAATCACAGCAATGGGCGGCACTAATATATTCAAAATTGGCACCGTTAAACCAAGCAATACAATTCCACCAAAACTTAATGCACCAACCCGCACATCTTTTAAAATATCACGCTGTTCTTTAAATAAAGCCCCTTCATTTTCTAAAGGATATGCAAAATATTCTAAGCTTAGCGCCCATGCACCAAATAACAGCCATAAAATCGGCGCAATAATATTTAAACCTGGAATCAAAGAAATAATTAAAACAGGAATAGCACGGCTGATTAAATATAAAACACGTTTTAATTCTGAGCCAATAACAGCCAGCATTTTTTGCGGAATAATATCCCCCGCTTCAGAGGAGATAATTTTTTGTGTTTTTGCTGATAAATCACCATAAAAAGGCGCAGCAATTAAATTAGCAATCAACGTAAAGGTAAAAAAACCTGCCAGAAAAAAACTGATAAAAGCTAACGGCTGGATCAACCAACTTAACCACAATAACCAATCAGGAATAAATTGCTCAATTAAGCTTCCTACATAGGTATAAACGAAATACAGTAAAGCCGAATATAAAACTAAATTGATAAAAATAGGAATCAATATAAATTTTCTCAATTGTTTATGGCCTAATAATTTAGCCCCCTCTAATAAACTTTGTACTACAAGCAAAGGATTTAACCCCGCATTTTTATTTAATTTAATCATTTTTCAACTCACTCATGCCTGTTTCCACAGGGTTAAATACCACGCCACGCTCAGTCACAATCACACTGATTAATTCAGCAGGAGTCACATCAAATACAGGATTCCAAGCATCGACCAAACTATTTTCATCCGCATAACAATCGGGTAAAAATTCGCTCGCAGCACGCTGCTCAATTTCTATTTGACTACCCTCTTGCATCGCAAAATCTATCGTCGTCGTCGGAGCAACAACCATCAGCTTAACACCGTGATGCTTTGCTAAAACGGCTAAGGAATACGTGCCAATTTTATTGGCCACATCGCCATTAGCCGCAATACGATCCGCGCCAACAATAATCCAATCAATTTGCCCACTTTTCATTAACATCGCTGCCGCAGAATCGGCGATTAACGTTGCCGCAATATCATCCTCTGCTAATTCCCACACCGTTAAACGCGCACCTTGCAACCAAGGCCGAGTTTCACCCGCAAAAACATTGCGCGGCATTTTTGCAACGGCACTACGAATCACACCCAAAGCTGTGCCATACCCGCCCGTTGCCAATGCACCCGCATTACAATGCGTTAATAAACCTTTTGCATCCGCCAAAACTTCCGCGCCTAATTCGCCCATTGCTTTGTTAGCTGCAATATCTTGTTGATGAATATCAGCAGCATAATCTAGCATTGCCTCAATCGGATCGCCTTCAATATCAGCCAATTTATTTTGCATCTCAGTTAATGCCCAAAACAAATTAACCGCTGTCGGTCTTGATGCTGCAAGCACTTTAATCTCTGCATCAAACTTGTCTTTCCAGCTTGCGTCATTCTGCTTAAAATTCTTTTTAACTGATAAAGCCACTGCATAAGCAGCAGCAATGCCAATAGCAGGCGCACCACGCACGCGCATACTGCGAATTGCTTCAGCAATATCCACCGCTTCCGTATAAACATCATAAAAAACCGCTTCTGGTAGCTGTCTTTGATCTAACACATGAAGCTGTTCATCTTGCCATAACAAAGCATGGACATTGAGTTTATTTGAGGATCCCGTCATTAGTCCCTATACTCCTTAATATATTTCACTTTTTACCTTTAAATTATGCAAATGATGCACGTCGATACACTTATACAAGCTCGCTGGATTATACCTGTAGAACCGCATGAAGTAATCTTAGAAGACCATAGTTTAGTCATTAACCAAGGGCATATCTTAGATATACTCCCGACCGAACAGGCACTAATAAAGTACCAAGCCACTCAGCATGAAATCTTAGAAAACCATGTTCTTACCCCTGGTTTTATTAATGCACACACGCATTTATCCATGACATTATTACGCGGCATTGCCGATGATTTACCCCTGATGGACTGGCTAGAAAATCATATTTGGCCTTTAGAACGCAAGTGGATGAGCGAAGAATTTGTGCGTGATGGCACAGACCTAGGCATTGCAGAAATGCTACGTGGCGGCACAACCTGTTTTAATGATATGTATTTCTTTCCCGAAGTCACTGCACGCCAAGCGATACATCACGGTATTCGTGCCAATATAGGTTTAGTCATGATCGACTTTCCGACTGCGTGGGCAGATAACCCAGACGAATACCTCTCTAAAGGCTTAGCTTTACATGAAAGTTTACGCCACGAAGCTTTAATCCGCACACCTTTTGCACCTCATGCGCCTTACTCTGTTTCTGACGAGCCGCTGCAACGCATCAATACGCTAGCAGAAGAACTCAACACAACAATTCACATGCACGTCCATGAGACAGATTTTGAAGTCAGCCAAGGCGATATTCGCCCTCTGCAACGCCTGCATAATATTGGTTTAATCAACCCGAATTTTATCGCTGTGCACATGACGCATTTGACCGACAAAGAAATCAGTGACTTTGCTAAAACGGGTGCTCATATTGTGCACTGCCCCGAATCCAACCTAAAACTTGCCAGTGGCTTTTGCCCCGTACAAAAATGCCTCGATGCCGGCATTAATGTCGCCTTAGGCACAGATGGCGCTGCTAGTAATAATGATTTAGATATGCTCAGCGAAATGCGTACAGCAGCTTTATTAGCTAAAGGGGTTGCCAAGGATGCCAGCGCCGTTTCTGCGTACACCGCTTTACGTATGGCAACGCTGAATGGCGCAAAAGCCTTAGGTATCGACAAGATAACTGGCTCCCTAGAAATTGGTAAAGCAGCCGATATTTGCGCCATTGATTTATCCGATTTAGAAACCCAACCACTTTATAACCCCGTTTCTCAAATTGTTTATTCCGCCTCTCGCCACCAAGTCAGTGATGTTTGGGTCGCAGGGAAACAGTGTTTAAAAAATCGTGAATTAACCACGATTAATACCAATGACTTAAGCAAGCGTATTGCAAAATGGCAAAAAGATTTAGCGGCGGG
>JAQRMR010000031.1:0-10669 GCA_028599115.1 Methyloprofundus sp. | reverse complement strand
ACCAAGTCAGTGATGTTTGGGTCGCAGGGAAACAGTGTTTAAAAAATCGTGAATTAACCACGATTAATACCAATGACTTAAGCAAGCGTATTGCAAAATGGCAAAAAGATTTAGCGGCGGGGGAAAGCGAACATAACTCACATCTGTAGGATGGGCAAAGCGCTTTTACGTGCCCATCTTTTTGCTGATGGGCACGGGATAAAGCCCCTTTGCCCATCCTACAAATCAAAATGAATATAATTTACATTGCCCCCCCGTATGGAGGCACAGAATACGGAATATTCAGTTGATAAAATAAGCTTAATTGCAGACTTTATCACTAAAAAATAATTTCCTTTATGCTAATATTTAATGAAAGTTAATTAATGGGTTTGGCAACAAGCGATCAACTCATCTTGAGCTTATTTTAATATTAAAAAAATCACTTTGACTCTATTTTTCATGAGGATATGACAATGGGCTTCTCAATCAATTCAGATAATAATTTTGCATCGATAGGTATCAATAACGCTCAAAAATCACAAAATTCTGCACTGCAAAAATTAGCGTCAATGCACCGCATTAACAGCGCCAAAGATGATGCAGCAGGCTCTGCTATTATGCAACTACAGACCGCACAAATTCGCGGTACTAGCCAAGCAATCCGCAATACTAACGATGGCGTTTCTTTAGTGCAAACAGCACAAGCGGGTTTAGGCGAAGTTACATCAAATCTACAAAGAATGCGCGAACTCGCAGTGCAAGCAGCTAATGGCAGTAACAGCGCTGGTGATAGACATGCATTACAATCTGAAATGAACCAGCTATCTCAAGCAAATGCTGATATTACTGGCAACAGCTCTTTCAATGGTCAACAACTTTTCCCTAGTGAATCTGAGTCGGTCTCATTTCAGGTCGGTGCAAATGCCACCGCATCCGATCAAATTTCGGTTAATTTAAACTCATTAGATAATTTAAATTCAATACCAGGCGGCGAAGGTGAGGCAATTGATGTCTCACAAACAGATAGCGCGCAAACAGCAATCGAACTAATTGATGCCGACCTTGCTGAGGTATCGCAGCAAGCATCTAGTTTAGGCGCTACTGAAAACCGCTTTCATGCATCCATCTCAAATTCAGAATCCTACTCAATCAACACCCAAGCCTCAAGAAGCCGAATTGCTGATACCGATGCTGCTAAACAAATATCTAATTTAATTCAATCGCAAATTTTAGAGCAATCGAGCATGGCGATGGCTGGACACTCAAAGCAATCTAAACAGATGGTTTTATCGTTGTTGGGTGGATAATATTCCTTAGCCCTCTCCTACAGAAATCGTAGGATAGATAGAGCGCTTTTTGCGAAACCCATCAAACCCAAGCCGAATAAACACGATTGTTATGTGAGTTTAGCGCTGTGTGATGGGTTTCGTGCCTCTCCCATCCTACGGTGGGCAAAGGAGTTTCATCCCGTGCCCACCTTCACACCGCAAAAGATGGTCACGGAATACGGGATCATTTAACATCGTTTGCATTAAATTAAATCAAATCATCGTAATCCACGACATCCCCCGTATTACGCAAGCTTCATACGGGCTACGGGGTTTTGAATTGTTTAACTGTTTGTTTTAACCGCTGTACTACGGGGGCAATATGGCTGTTTTTTTGGTAGCGGATTTGTACATATAGCTGGGTTATTTCTGCAAATTCCTCGGCGCACTCTGGAGCTTGTTGTTTAACTCTTTGTAAAAAATCATTTGCGCCTTCATGCGGGGCTTTTGTTAATTGCAGATGAGCTAGTTTGTCGCAGGCTTGTTGGTAAAGTATTTGCTCGGCACTTAGTTTATTTTTACGGGTGCGTAAAACAATGAATGCGGTTATCAAGCTAATAAACATAACCATTCCTAAAAAATAATAAAATAATTTCTTTAGGGTATTAATCCCAAACCCTGCTAACAGATCCATTTGATTGCTACGGCTGTAGTTAATAATCCAGCGCTGCCAGCTATAATCTGCGCTACTCCATAGCTGCCTCATAGACTTTAAAAAACTCATACTGTGGCTATCTAATTGCATGGGTGCAAAGCTAATTGCTTGCTGGGCAATTTGTTGCTCAATATTCACACCATAATTAATACGCTCTGGTGCTATCGCGCTAGTAGGATCAAACCGAACCCAGCCCCTCCCTTGCAACCAAACTTCAGCCCAGGCATGGGCATTGGCTGATCTAACTTCTAAAAATTGTCCATTTTGATTAAGGCTTCCTCCTTGGTAGCCGGTTACGATGCGGGCTGGTATCTCTGCTACGCGCATTAAGGTGACGAATGCGCTGGCATAATGTCCACAAAACCCCGCTTTGCTTTCAAACAAAAAGCGTTCTACTGGCTTATCTTTTAAGATTGGCGGCATCAAAGTGTAATGAAAATTTTCTTTGTTGAAATGTTGCAATACATTATCAATGTACTGTTCAGCGGGCTGCTGAAAACCACCTAACTTTTTAACTAACTGCTTAATACGTTTTGCCGGTTGCGCATGTAGTTGTAGGTTATCTTTGTATTCAGTTTTTGTGATGTAGCCGGTATTGTAATTAGCGTAAGAGCTAATATTATATTCTGCGGGTTTGTTAAAGGCTTTGTGCGTCGTTAATTGATACACAACATTTTGGCGTAAAGCGCTTGAGTATTTGGCGGGCATATCTAAGGCAAATACCCAGTTTTTTGCTTGGGGTTCCATTAACAAGGAGTAATCATAAGCCTTGCCTGTATACGTTACAGCATCTTGAAAGCGTTGGTAATAGATGTTTTTACTGGCTGACCAACGTTTACCATCGGTATAGGAAAAGACAGGGCCGCGCCAATAGCGTTCTTGTTTGGGGGGTATTTTTCCTTTAAATTTAGCCCGAAAAACGACTTCACCTGATAAGCTGAGTTTACTGATAGAACCGGGTTCTAAGCTATCACTTAAACCTGTCCGTGCTTGGCTATTGTCATCTAAAAAAGACCAACGCGGGGTTTCAATACGCGGAAAAAAGATAAATAAAACAATCATTAGGGGTATAGCCTGCATTAGTATGATGGCTGATTTTTTAATGGATTGGCTATTTTTTAGTGATGTGCCGTTAATGGATAATAATGTCGCTAATAAGCTGATGGAGACAAATAAAATGTACGCTGCCATCGCTATATTTTGTAAATATAAGAATTGTGAGGCAGCAACAATAAAGGCGAGATAACTGATTAAATAGAGATCACGTTGGCTTTTTATTTCTAATAGCTTTAAGCCTAAGGCGGTAATGAAGACCATGGTTCCAGCATCACGTCCAAAAATGCCAGTGTGCATATAAACTAATAGTAGAATTCCTGATATGAGCAGGCAAAAAACCGTGAGTTGCGAGGGTAAGTATTGGGGCTTCCAGATACCGATAAAACGCCAAGTCAGCAGAAGGAAGAAAAAGCCCATAATTGGCAGCCGCACATGCAAAAAATGTGGCAGAACCATTAGCGCAATAGAGCTTAATAATAAAATTAATGTGCGTGGGTGTAGGGAGTTGCTCATGTTTTTGGAGGGTCTATTTTTTGTTTATTTTGTGTGCTTATGATGGGCACGGGATAAAGCCCCTTTGCCCATCCTACTAACCTGCGTTGCCTATCCTACGGTTACTGTAGGGTGGGCAAAGGAGGTACGACGTGCCCACCTTTGTTCGCAACCTACTCATGCCAATATCTTTAAAACTGTAATGGTCATGTTTTGGAGGGATCTATTTTTTTGTTTATTTGTGTGTTTATGATGGGCACGGGATAAAGCTCCTTTGCCCATCCTACTAACCTGCGTTGCCTATCCTACAGTAACCGTAGGATAGGCAAAGGAGGTACGACGTGCCCACCTTTGTTCGCAACCTACTCATGCCCAATACCTTTAAAATCATCCTTTATCGGTACATTAGGTTCATACCACCCTTTGTCTACCGCTTTTTGATATGAGCTATATTGCCAATCTCCCGGCATCTCTGTATAGCCATGTTTAACAGGGTTAAAATGAATATAATCCATGTGTTTGCGCCAGTCATCCTCATTACGAATGCAATGCTCCCAAAAGCGGCGTTGCCAAATCCCCTTTTCACGTTTCTTTAGCTTAGAAGCACTTAAAGTTCCCTGAAGTAGGCCAGAAGAAAAATTTCGTTTAATCACCATCCAGCGTTTTGAAAAATCAGCATCACCTTCTGGTAGCCGCCAAATCGTATGTAAATGATCGGGCAGAACCACCATTGCTTCAATTTCAAAGGGGTAGCGTGCAATACATTGTTTGAAAGCAGCACGTAACCGCTCAATATGATCAATTAATAAGGGTTTGCGACTTGCTGTTACCACGGTAAAAAAATACCTTGCTCCCGGTTGGTAAAAACGTCGATATTGCATATTGAGCCTATTTGTTTATTTTATTTTTTGTGTGATGGGCACGGGATAAAGCTCCTTTGCCCATCCTACTAACTACTCATGCCCAATACCTTTAAAACTGTAATGGTCATGTTTTTGGGGATCTATTTTTTGTTTATTTTGTGTACTTATGATGGGCACGGGGTAAAGCTCCTTTGCCCATCCTACTAACTACGTTATTTATAAAACCCAAACACTTTAAAACAACGCTAAGGCGGTTAAGCATTTTTGATAATGCGCTGACCCTAACTGGGGTTTTAAATTGAGTGTCCCTAATTTAAAACCATAATTAATTCCTGCTTTGTGTGCTTCTATCACCCAGCGGCACATTTGGCTAAGGCGTTGTTCTTGTGTTGCTGCCCGGGTTAGTTCGTAATCAATAATAATTTCTGCAGAATGATTTTCGCTGCTAAATTGCTTTACAGATAAGCCTTGGCCTTTTGCAAAGGCGCGCCAATGAATATGTCGAATGCTATCGCCTGCTTGGTATTTTTGTATGCCATAAAAATCATCTTGCCCTTGCTGTTGCGCAAAGCCTTGCTGATTATCGGTGCTGCTGTTTTCAGGAAAAGGAATGTTTTCTGTACTAGGCTGCGGGTAAACCAGGGTTTTAATGGTAAATTTTAATTTAACCCATGCTCGAAATAATCCAAAGGGGTATCTGCTGGATATTATCGGTGGCGGAGATGTGTACCAGCCGCGTTTTTTAGGTTGATTTCTCAGTATGATTGCCGTTTTATCTTGCGCTGGAATATCCTGTTCTTGTGCGTTAATTTGCAAGCTATATCGTTGATTAACTGTTGGGTTATTAACCCATAAGATCGTTTTTGTGGATTCGCCTAAAAAAATAGCGGGGCTATTGCCTAATTTTGTTTTTAAACCAGCCATTGATTTTACGGTATGCAAAATGGTGATGAAAAAGATGCTTGCTAGTAGAAAGCTGAGTAAATAAACTAGGTTATTGTTATAAATAGCAGCAATGGTTAACAATAAAACAATCAAAGCAACAAAGGCTAAGCCCCGTTGACTGGGTAAAATATAAATATTGCGATAACTTAAATCTAGGCTGTTTTTCATGGTTATGGAATAGCAACTTGCTCTAATAATGGCGCAACAATTGCGTTTGCATCCATTTTTCCTGCCTGTAATCGATGCGCAGCAACCGATGGTAAAACGGCTTGCACATCTTCTGGGATAACCGCTTCACGTTTATCCATAAACGCCCAAGATTTTGCAGCATTTAATAATGCTAATCCAGCTCGCGGAGATAGTCCAACGGGGTATTCTTCAGATTCGCGACTAAATTGAATAATCGCTTGTATGTAATCTAATAAGGCTGATGAAGCATAAATTTGAGTAATTTGTTGCTGCATTTGTAGCAATGTTTCAATAGGCAAGGCAACGCCTAGGTCTTTAATTAAGTGCTGTCGTGTTTTACCTATTAATAACTCACGTTCTGCTTCATGATTTGGGTAGCCAAGTTCTATGCGCATTAAGAATCGATCTAATTGCGATTCGGGTAAAGGGAAAGTACCCAGTTGATGCATGGGATTTTGCGTTGCAATCACAAAAAATGGCTGTGGTAGTGGGTAAGTCTGCCCTTCTACGGTAATTTGTCGCTCTTCCATAGCTTCTAATAAGGCGCTTTGTGCTTTGGGTGTCGCACGGTTGATTTCATCTGCCAATATCATTTGGCTAAATAATGCGCCTTTATGAAAGCTAAACTGATGTTCATCGGCATTGTAAATGGTTGCGCCTATAATGTCGGCAGGCAATAAATCACTAGTAAATTGTATGCGCTGGTATTCTAAGCCCATTAATTTAGCGAGGGTATGCGAGAGTGTTGTTTTACCCACGCCAGGAATATCTTCAATGAGTAAGTGTCCGCCAGATAATAAACAACAAAGTGATAATTTGATTTGCTGTTCTTTCCCTAGAATGATTTGATTGGCTGATGCCATCATATTGTCCAGTGTATTGTGCATAGTTATCCTGTTGTTGTGTTATTCCTTGTAGCCCGTATGGAGGTACGGAATACGGGATCAATTAACGTAATTTGCATTAAAAATAACCATTGTAATCCGCAATACCCCGTATTCCGCAGGCTCCATACGGGCTACGAATTGTGGTATGGAATCGATTAATACAGTTCACCATAATTACAAAGGGTTTCTACTGGAGACTCTCCCCAGTTATGCTCAATACTACCCTCTTCAACATAACGATGAAATGATGAAAACGGCCATTGAGCAACTGATTCTACCAAGCCATGTTTTACCGGGTTAAAATGAATATAATCAATATGTCGATGTAAGTCTTCTTCATCCTTGATGATATGCTCCCAATAACGCGCTTGCCACAAATTGTATTCACCACGTTTATTTTTCTTAAGCTCCACACCTAAACGCTTTAAAGATAATGTAAATCGACTTTTTATCTTCTGCCAACGAATAGGATAAGCATCATCCCCTTCTGGCAGGGTCAAAATGCAATGTAAATGTTCAGGTAAAATAACAATGGCAACAATATCAAAAGAGGCCTGCTGCTTAACATAAGCAAAAGATTCACGTAATTCGTTTATATATTGCACTAAGTAATCAGATCGCCGATTTTTTAATGTAAGGGTAAAAAAATACGTCCCCCCTTTAATATAAACACGCCTATAATTCACCATTTTTATATCTCATTAAATTGTACATATACTATTCCCGTATTACGCAAGCTTCATACGGGCTACAGTTATATTACCCTTCTTTTCAATGTCGCTCGAAAGAGTTACTTACTATCTAATTCATTAAACCCATGAACCCCACGTTTCGATTTTTCCGCCAACCATTCTTTAAGGTATTTTATTTCTGAGGTATCTTCTAAATGTTCTATGCTTGCATTTTTTCTTAATAATCTAAAAGCAGTATTGATGACTTTATAGCGATCACCTTTTATACCAGCACGTTTTAGGCCAATTGTATTTAAGCGATAATGTTTTGCCGGATAACCGGCAATTAAACAAAAAGGAATGACATCTTTATTAAGGCCAGTTGTCCCTTGCACAATAGCGTAAGAACCAATACGGCAAAATTGATGAGCAACAACACTGCCGCCCATAAAAACGTGGTCATCAATTTGCACAAAACCGCCAATGGCGACATTATTGGCAAAAATGGTGTGGTTACCAATGATGCAATCGTGCGCTACGTGGCTGTTATTCATAAAAAAGCAATTTGAGCCAATGCGAGTAGCGACATTTTCAACTGAGCCTCGATGCGCAGTAAAGCCTTCTCTAAAAGTATTATCATTACCAATTTCTAAATAAGAAACGGTGGATTCCTTAAAGCTGGTATCTTGCGGTAAATCACCTAATACAACCTGTGCATGAATGGTATTTCCTGAACCTATTTTAGTGTACGGGCGAATGACGACATGCGCGCCTAGTTTGCAGTTATCGCCAATGGTGACGTTATCTTCAATGACAGAAAATGCGCCAATCGTGACATTTTCACCAATAATTGCGGTTTCTGATATGTAAGCGCTGGGGTGAATACTTTGGTTCATGTGCAATTATCCTCGTGGGTGAAATTTGGAGTGGAGTTCTTTTAATCGTTCGTTGGCGATATGTGTGTAAATTTGTGTGGTTGATAAATCACTATGGCCTAATAAAAGCTGTACAACACGCAAGTCCGCACCATGGTTAATCAAATGAGTAGCAAAGGCATGGCGTAAGGTATGCGGCGATAAGTGCGCTTGAATATCGGCTTTTTTAGCGTAGCGTTTGATGATATGCCAAAATGCTTGGCGTGTCATGCCTGCTGCTCTATTGGTTACAAAAACCATTTCACAGGGGCGCGAGGATAATAGCGCCGGACGGCTTTGCTGCATATAGGCTTCTAAATAATAGATAGCTTGTTCGCCGATAGGCGTTAAACGCTCTTTATTGCCCTTCCCTGTTACCCGCAGCACGCCTAATCTTAAATTAACTTGGCTTAATGTTAATGAAACCAATTCTGATACGCGCAAGCCCGTTGCATAGATCATTTCTAGCATGGCTTTATCACGTAAACCTAAAACAGCAGTAATTTCTGGAGCATCTAAGAGTAAATCAACGTCTGTTTCAGATAAGGTATGTGGTAAAGGCTTGCCTATTCTAGGCGGTTCTATTAATGCCGTTGGGTCTGTTTTTATGTGTTTTTCACGCATTAAATAAGCAAAAAATCGGCGTAAGCTGGATAAAATTCGTGCTGATGAGCGTGCGCTAATCCCATCATCATAACGCTGGCTCAGAAATTCACTAATATCGAGCTTTTCAACGTCAGTCAGTTCTTTTTTGCCTAGACTTTTTGTAAAGATACGTAAGTCACTTGCATACGCGTTTAATGTGTTTTGGCTTAAGCCACTCTCTACCCACAAGGCATCGATAAATAAATCAATGAGCTGTTTTGCTGCCATATAAGTAGAGTACGCTAAAAGGTTTGTGATGTTATTTTGCTACCATACCATGAGACACCTTATAATGGAGCGATTAAAACTTATTATCTAAGGAAAAGCTTTGGAAAATTTCACTCCACTCTCCGCCTTATTAGGTGGTGCATTAATTGGCCTCAGTGCTAGTTTATTGCTTTTATTAAATGGTCGTATGGCTGGAATCAGCGGTATTATGAACGGCTTATTTATTGCTCCTAAAAAAGAAGAGTTATGGCGTGGCTTATTTTTGCTAGGCTTAGTTATTGGGGCGGCTTGTTTTCAGTTTTTTAGCGATGACGGCTTAGCTTTACGTGAAGGCTATCCAGTTTGGGCGATTATTATTGGTGGCTTTTTAGTCGGTTTCGGTACGCGCATGGGTAGTGGCTGTACTAGTGGTCATGGTATTTGTGGTATTTCTAATTTTTCTATCCGTTCAATTACCGCAACTGTCACTTTTATGGCTAGCGGCATGATCACCGTGTTTGTCTTCAAACATTTATTAGGCGCTTTATAATGAAAAACAATTTAATTGCATTGCTAGCCGGTATTATTTTTGGCTTAGGCTTAGCTGTCTCGCAAATGATAGACCCAAATAAGGTGTTAAACTTTTTAGATATTACAGGCAGCTGGGACCCTAGTTTGGCTTTTGTTATGATGGGTGCGCTGGGCGTTGGTATTATTAGCTTTCGCTTTATCTTAAAACGCCCTGCACCTGTTTTTGATGATGCCTTTCATGTCTCACATAAAAGTCAGCTTGATAAGCCTTTGGTAATAGGCTCGGCTGTTTTTGGTATCGGTTGGGGTATGACTGGCTATTGCCCAGGGCCTGCTGTTGCCAGTTTAGGCTTAGTCTCTATTGAGGCAGTCATTATGGTAGCTTCCATTTATGTTGGTTTTTTTAGCTACCGCTTTCTCGTTAAAAAATAAATGGATTTCTTTGCATTAGATTTTCTTGCATTGGATTTAATGCATGTTGCTGCAGGCAGCTTAGTCGGTTTTATTATTGGCTTAACGGGTGTTGGTGGTGGCTCTTTAATGACTCCGATTTTAGTGCTCGGTTTTGGTATATCGCCAGCGATTGCCGTAGGAACAGATTTACTCTACGCTGCTATTACGAAAGCGAGTGGTGTCTTTTTTCATCACCGTAATAAAACCGTTGATTGGACAGTTGTTGGTTTACTCGCACTAGGGAGTGTACCAAGTGCTTTAATTACCGTTTCTCTTTTGGAGTATTTAAAAGCCGCAGGTCTAAATTCTGATAAATTAATGATGCTAACTTTAAGTATCATGCTGATTTTAACCTCTTTTATTATTGTCATAAAAGGTCGTTTAGTTGCTTATGTCACGCACCATCATGGCGACTCTACCTTCGTTACTGCTTTTAAACGCTACCGCCCTCATTTAACTGTTTTTTCTGGCGTTGCTTTAGGTATTTTAGTAACCATTTCTTCAGTCGGTGCGGGGGCGATAGGCTCGGCAATTTTATTTTTGCTTTACCCGAAGAAAAAACCCATTCAAATTGTCGGAACAGATATTGCACATGCCGTTCCGCTAACCGCTATTGCTGGCATGGGACATTTGCACTTAGGTTCGGTAGATTTTGATTTATTAGCTGGCTTATTAATGGGCGGTATTCCTGCCATCTATTTTGGTAGTTTATTCGGTAGGCACATTCCGGATAAGTATTTAAAAACCTTTATTGCGCTATTATTACTAGCAATGGGCGTTAAGTTGGCGCTTTAGATCGTCTTTCCTACCTACGCAATCGTGCCTCCATACGGGCTACGGCTTTCTCATAG
>JAQRMR010000030.1 GCA_028599115.1 Methyloprofundus sp. | reverse complement strand
ACTAAGCACCAACCGAACATTATTTTTATTGATTATGAGATTGAAAAAGAAAATACCAGTATTTTGATTAAAAGTTTATTTGCTGAGTCTCCGGATAGTAAAATTATTTTATTAGGCAATGATTTATCGGATGAATTTGTTGTTAAGTGTTTGTTTTTAGGTGCATTCGGCTATTTGGAATGGGGTGATAGAGCGCGCTTTTTCAATAAACTAGTCGCTGTTGTGATTAAAGGCGAAGCGTGGTTTAGTCGTAAAATTGTTGGACTTGCGTTAAAAAATATTCATGGTTAATTTGATCATTGCTTCTGAGGAGCAAGCCAATATTCGTCGCTGGAGTGATGCCTTAGGAGCGGATTATCCTGTTTTTTGTTTTACGAGTATTGATTCTCTTTTAGCGTGTAACGATAAGGATGATAAGTTAGCTTTACTGGTTATTGATGCGTCGCTGGTTAAAAAAATGCATCAATTACCTGAGTTATGCCATAAATTTTGTAAAATTATTGTTTTTGGTGAAAATTTATCATCGAGTGAAAAGATTCAATTTATTTATGAAGGTGCTTGTGGTTATTCAGATATATTGATTGATGAAAAAATGATTGTACGGGCTGTAGCAAGCGTTATTAACAATGAGATCTGGTTGGAGCGGCAGCTCATCCCTGAAATGCTTAAAGGGACAATTGTTAAAAGAAAGCCGCAACTACATGAAGAGGGGTTAAATAAACTGGTTTTAGAAAGTTTACCCTGCTTAACTCAGCGTGAAACAGCCGTTGTAGAACTGGTTTACAGTGGCGAAGATAATGAGTCCATTGCAGAGAAACTCAGTATTAGTGTGCGCACTGTGAAAGCACATCTCAGTGCTGTTTACCAGAAGTTTGGAATACCTAACCGCTTTCAGCTTGTTATTTTATTAAAGAATTTACATGTAAAATTTTTATCGACTGAAAGTGATGGGGAGTTTCATTTCCAGAAAGAGGTTCATTAGCCCGTAGGTTGCGGTGAGGAACGAACCCCAACATAATTATACGGAAAGCTGAAAAATGATGGGTTTCTGCATCACCCAAGCTACCTGATGTATGAACCTACACCTCAGCCAAATTTCCTTTATCCTCTAACCAATGTTTTCTATCTTGAGAGCGTTTTTTGGCTAGGAGTAAATCCATTTTTTCATTGGTGTTATCGTCCTCTTCAATAGTGAGCTGCACTAATCGACGCGTATCCGGATTCATGGTGGTAATACGCAATTGGCTAGGGTTCATTTCTCCCAGTCCTTTAAAGCGCTGTACATTGATTTTACCCTTTAGCTTTTCTGATTCAATGCGGTCTAAAACTCCTTGGCGCTCATATTCATCTAGCGCGTAAAATATTTTTTTACCGACATCAATACGATACAGTGGCGGCATAGCAACAAACACATGACCAGCACGAACAAGGCTAGGAAAATGTTTAAAGAATAGCGCGCAAATTAAGGTAGCAATGTGTAAGCCATCGGAATCAGCATCAGCAAGAATGCAGATTTTTCCGTAGCGTAAACCGCTTAAATCTTCCTCGCCGGGCTCTATACCTAAAGCAACAGCAATATCATGTACTTCTTGAGAGGCCATAACTTGTGCGGAATCAACTTCCCAAGTATTTAGGATTTTTCCTCGTAGAGGCATGATAGCCTGAAACTCTCGCTCACGTGCCTGCTTAGCTGAACCACCAGCAGAGTCCCCCTCGACCAAAAATAGCTCACTTTGGGTGATGTCTTGTGATGCGCAATCGGCCAACTTTCCTGGAAGTTGCGGGCCTGCCGATATTTTTTTACGAATTGCTTTTTTGTTAGATTTTAAGCGTTTTTGTGCGCTTAAAATAATCAATTCAGCAATGTTTTCCCCAGCGGTAGGGTGTTGATTTAACCATAAACTGAAATTATCCTTAGCCACGCCAGAAACAAAAGCAACACACTCACGCGAGCTTAAACGCTCTTTCGTTTGCCCTGAAAATTGTGGGTCTTCTAGTTTTACCGATAAAACATAATGACAAAGCTCCCAAACATCTTCTGGAGTGATTTTTACACCACGGGGAAGTAGGTTGCGAATTTCACAAAATTCACGCATGGCTTCCGTTAAACCAGCACGTAAACCATTCACATGAGTTCCACCTTGAGCAGTAGGAACTAAGTTAACGTAACTTTCGGTAATGTTTTCAACTAAGGATTCAGTTGCCCAGACCAGCCCCCATTCAACCCCTTCGTGTGCGGAGGTCATTACCCCCATAAAAGGCTCGCTAGGGTGGTATTCAACATCACCGATACGGTCAATTAAATATTCTTCTAAACCGTTTTGGTAATGCCACTGCCAAGACTCATCAGTTTGTTCAGAGATGAGTTTTATTTTTAAGCCTGGGCAGAGTACAGCTTTAGCACGTAAAACGTGTTTTAGCTTGATGATGGAGACTTTGCTGGAATCAAAATAACTTGCATCAGGCAAGAAGTGGACTGATGTGCCGGTATTTTGCTTGCCAACGCTGCCTGTTTCGGTGAGTTCGGTTAACTTTTCGCCATTGGCAAATTGCATTTGATGCATTTTACCGTCGCGTTTAATTTCAACCGTAAGCTGTTTAGAAAGTGCGTTAACGACTGAAATCCCTACGCCATGTAATCCGCCAGAAAACTGATAATTTTTATTGGAGAATTTACCGCCGGAATGCAGTTGAGTCAGAATAACTTCCACGCCAGGCATATTTTGTTCGGGGTGAATGTCCACGGGCATGCCGCGACCATCATCTTGGACTTTAATGCTGCCGTCTTTAAATAGGTTCACCTCTATGCTAGATGCATGCCCAGCAACGGCTTCATCAACACTATTATCAATGACTTCTTGAGCTAAATGGTTAGGGCGGGTGGTGTCGGTGTACATGCCAGGGCGTTTACGCACTGGGTCTAAGCCACTTAAAACTTCAATCGCGGCAGCGTTATAGGAATCGCTCATTTTCTAATAATTATTCTGTTGGTTTTCATATATAATGCATAAGTTAACACATCGTATCATTTTAATTATTTTATCGACATGGCCAGACGAAAAAGCGCAACATTATTTGAAGATTCTTTAAAGGACTTAGAGGGTATTGTTGAACAACTCGAACAGGGGGAGCTGTCCTTGGATGAGTCGTTAAAATCATTTGAACAAGGTGTGAAATTAACTCGAATTTGCCAAACGGCTTTGCAAGATGCGGAGCAGAAAGTACAAATCTTATTAGAAAAAAACGGTCAACAAAATTTGGAGTCATTTACCGATGAGTAACGCTTTAAAAGAATATTTAACGCTAAGCCAAGAGCGGGTAGAAGTTGCATTAGATAAACGCTTACCTAGCAATACAGTTTTACCAAAAATGCTACACGATGCGATGCGTTACAGCACATTAGATGGCGGAAAACGTATGCGTCCTATGCTAACTTATAGTGTCGGTAAAGCTTTAGGTATCGATCCTGCAACGTTAGATGGCGCAGCTTGTGCGGTAGAAATGATTCATGTTTATTCGTTGATTCATGATGATTTACCCGCGATGGATGATGATGATTTACGCCGTGGTAAAGCCACATCACACAAGAAATATGATGAAGCAACGGCTATTCTAGCCGGAGATGGCTTGCAAACCTTAGCGTTCCAAATTTTGGCGGGCGATGAAACCATGCAGGCGAGTGCTGAAACGCGCTTAAATATGATTACTGCATTAGCGAAAGCAAGTGGTTCACAAGGTATGGTTGGCGGACAAGCGATTGATTTAGAGTCGGTGGGTAAAAAGCTGACATTGCCTGAGCTGGAGAATATGCATATTCATAAAACAGGTGCATTAATTCGGGTAGCAGTGCAATTAGCAACCTTATCAAAACCTGATTTAGATCCTGAAGTTGCGACTAAATTAGATCATTATGCAAAGTGTATTGGGCTGTCATTTCAAGTCAAAGATGATATTTTAGATGAAGAGAGTGATACGGCTACCTTAGGCAAAACGCAAGGTAAGGACCAGGATAATGATAAGCCAACTTACCCAGCATTATTGGGTTTGGCTGGCGCTAAAGAAAAAGCGCAAAACCTTCATGAGCAAGCTTTAGAAAGTTTAGCTGATTTTGGTGATGAAGCGGATGTATTACGTGATTTATCTTTGTATATTATTCAGCGTGATCACTAATTAGGTTGTTTTTAAAAAAAACTAAAAAGTCTCCGCTAGATTGTCTATTAGCTGAGACTTTTTTGCTTATACCGTAAGCTGGGCGTTCCAAAGTATTATTGAATTAACACTTTGTAGGATGGGTAGAATGAAGTGCCTGCTTTTTAGGCGCGCAGTGAAACCCATCAATGCGGTAAACAATGATGGGTTTCGCAAATAGACGCTCTACCCATCCTACAAAAATACTGAGACTTTTTTAGTTGGGTTACAAGGAAAACAGTTTTGATAGAAACGGATAGAGTCATCACTGCCACAGGGCAAGCGGATGAAGAGCGACAAGATCGTGCCATTCGCCCTAAAACCTTAAAAGATTACACTGGGCAGGAAGCTTTATGTGAGCAAATGGAAATCTTCATAAAAGCGTCGGTGCAGCGTGAAGAAGCATTGGATCATGTATTGATTTTTGGCCCGCCGGGTTTAGGTAAAACCACGTTAGCGCATATTATTGCCGCTGAGATGAATGTGAACTTACGCCAAACGTCAGGACCTATTTTAGATAAAGCAGGTGATTTAGCGGCTTTATTAACAAATTTAGAAGCGCATGATGTATTGTTCATTGATGAAATTCATCGTTTAAGCCCTGCCGTTGAAGAGATTCTTTATCCTGCGATGGAGGATTATCAAATCGATATTATGATTGGTGAAGGTCCTGCTGCTAGATCGATTAAATTAGATTTGCCGCCGTTTACTTTAGTGGGGGCGACCACGCGCGCAGGTTTGTTAACCTCGCCCTTACGTGATCGTTTTGGCATTATTCAGCGCTTAGAATTTTATACGGTTGAAGAACTGGCTTTTATTGTGACGCGCTCGGCGGGTCTATTAAATATAAAAATTGATTCAGAGGGTGCTACTGAAATCGCCAAACGCTCGCGTGGCACACCGCGTATTGCTAACCGTTTATTAAGGCGTGTGCGTGATTATGCAGAGGTCAAAGGTGATGGTACGATTCACAGAGATATTGCACAGCAAGCTTTAGCGATGTTAAAAGTGGATCACTGCGGATTCGACCAGCTGGATAGACGCTTATTAGAAACGATTATGAAGAACTTTGCTGGTGGACCGGTCGGCTTAGATACCTTAGCTGCTGCAATTAGTGAAGAGCGGGGCACGATTGAGGATGTGTTAGAACCTTATCTTATTCAGCAGGGTTTTATTATGCGCACGCCAAGAGGACGGGTTGTTACCAGTAAAACCTATCAGCATTTTGGATTGCAAGAACCTAAACGTGAAATTGAGCAAAGTGGTGAGCTAGATGGATAATAGTTTTCAATGGCCTGTCCGTGTATATTATGAAGATACTAATGCGGGTGGTGTGGTTTTTTATGCAAATTACCTGAAGTTTTATGAGCGTGCACGAACAGAGATGCTGCGCGATATGGGTTTTGAGCAAGATAAACTTATTGAGCAAGAATCAGTTATTTTTGTGGTTCGCTCTGTGGAAGTAGATTATCTAAAACCGGCTAAATTTAACGAAATGATTTCGGTATCAGCTGAACTAAGTTTAGTTAAAAGTGCTAGTTTAACGTTTGAGCAAATCATTACTCGTGGCGATGAGGTCTTAAGCAAAGCCAAAATTCGTATTGCCTGCTTAGATGCTAAGAGTATGCGCCCTAAATATATTCCAGATAAACTAAAAAGAGCCTTAAATAATGAATAATGATATGTCTATTTTTTCCTTAATTGCGGAAGCTAGTTTTGTTGTGCAATTGGTGATGTTGATTTTATTAGCGGCTTCAGTGATGTCGTGGACGTTTATTTTGGCAAAACGTAAGGAATTAAAAACAGCCGTACAAATGACCGAGCAGTTTGAGCAAGTATTTTGGGCAAGCAAGGATTTAGCCGAGCTATATCAGCGCACAGATAATAAAGGCGCTAATATGCATGCGGTAGAGCATATTTTTACGGCAGGCTATAAAGAATTTTCACGTATGAACAGTATTGCTGATATGACCGCCGCCAGTAAGGTAGAGAATGCTGAAAGGTCAATGCGCATTGTTTTGGCGCGAGAAACTGCGAAGCTAGATGAAAGCTTACCTTTTTTAGCAACCGTGGGGTCTACCAGCCCTTATGTTGGCTTATTTGGTACGGTATGGGGGATTATGAATTCATTTCGGGCCTTATCAACGGTGAAACAAGCGACGCTAGCACAAGTAGCGCCAGGTATTGCTGAAGCCTTAATTGCCACTGCGATTGGTTTGTTTGCTGCGATTCCTGCGGTGGTTGCTTATAACCGGTTTAATACAGGTATTGAACAGCTAACTAATCGTTATGAGATGTTTATAGAAGAATTTATTGTTTTATTACAGCGTCAGGCGCATAGCTAATGTTAAAGCGAAAAGTGCGTAAAAAGAATATGGCAGAAATTAATGTCGTGCCTTATATTGACGTAACGCTGGTACTGTTGATTATTTTTATGATTACCGCACCTTTGATTCAGTCTGGAGTTGATGTCGATTTACCGCAAGCAAATACCAGCCCTATTGATCAGGATGATAAACCCACGCCTATTATTATCAGTATTAATAAAGCTGGACTATATTTTATTGATTTGGGCTTAGGTGATGAGGAATCAGCTGTTAGTGCGCAGGAAGTTTTACTATTAACTGCCGCAGTACGTCAAAACAAACCTGAGACAGCTGTTTATATTCGTGGGGATAAACAAGTTGAATATGGGCAGGTTGTTACTGTTATGGCGGCATTAAAAAATGCAGGTATTGAAAATGTTGGCTTAATGACGGAAAATTTTTAAATGAAAAAAATGGCTCAATACCGTGTTTTTTTTCTAATTGCCGTTGTGGGGCATTTATGTATTCTAGGCTTATTTGCTTTTAACTATAGCAGTGATGAGCAGCCGAAAGCTAAAGTACAGCAAAAGGTGCCGGAGATTATTCAAGCTTCATTGATGGATGAGGCTCGTGTGCTGCAAAAAGCACAAGAGTTAAAACAAGCACAAGAAACTAAAAAACGTCTGCAGAAAAAACAAAAAGATCATATTGCGCAACAAATTAGAAAAGAACAGCAGCGTTTGCAAGCAGCGAAAGATAAACGTAAAAAAGTTGAGGCTAAAGCAAAAAAAGCACAACAAGTTGAACAGCAGCGTTTAGCAAACATTAAAAAAACAGTCGCTTTAGAAAAGAAAAAACAAGCAAAAATAAAGCAGCAACAATTAGCGATTGAAAAAAAGAAAAAAGCGGATGCTAAACGGCTAAAGCAACAGCAAGCAAAAGCAGCCGCTATTAAAAAAGCAGCGGATGAGCAGAAAAAAATAGCGGCTGAAAAACAGCGGGTAGCGGCGGCTGAAAAGCTAAAAGCACAAAAAATAGCTGCTGAAAAAAAACGTATCGCCGATGCTAAAGCAGCACAAGAGCGCCGTGTGTTACAAGCTAAAAATGCCAAAATTGCTAAGCAAGCAACTGCGAGTGCAGCATTGGCAATTGACAAAAAAGTGACTCAAGCGTGGAATCGACCTAGTAATTTAACGGCTCAATTATCTTGTTTAATTAAGGTGAGTTTATTACCTACGGGTGATGTTATGTCGGTGAGTATAGAAAAAAGTAGTGGCAATTCGGTGTTTGATGTTTCGGCAGAGCGAGCCGTGCAAAAAGCATCTCCTTTACCTGTGCCAAAAGATTCGGCTATTTTTGAAAGAAATTTTAGAAGTTTTAGATTTAACTTTGCCCCTAAATAGATGTTTAGAGAGATGAATGTGATGACGATATATAAAAATTCTGTGTATTTAATAGTACTGCTATTGAGTATGGCTGCTCATGGTGTGCAGGCTGAATTAGTGATAGATATTACTGAAGGGGTTCAGACAAAACATAAAATAGCAGTGGTCCCTTTTGCTATGCAGTCTACCTCGGCTGATAAAGAAACCGAAGAAATTGGCCGTATTATTAATGCAGATTTAAGTAGTAGTGGTGATTTTTCTGTATTGCGCGAAGACTCAATGCTATCTAGCCCGACAAAAGTAGCGCAAGTTAAATATCGACATTGGGCGGTAACAGGCCAAGATTATTTGGTGATTGGTTCTATTTTAAAAGAAGATAAGGCTTTTAAAATAAAAGTGACTTTATTGGATGTCGTTAAAAAGCAGCCGATTAATGAGTTTCGATTAACAGCCAATGCTAATTCGATGCGTAAAGCAGC
>JAQRMR010000003.1 GCA_028599115.1 Methyloprofundus sp. | reverse complement strand
ATTAGGTTTACGCATTAAAACCACTCGCCACTCAAAAGGCATTGTTGAAGTCACAGGTAAAAACCCTCAAGATCAACAAGTGTTAATCTTGTGGCGTGATTGTGTGGAAACCGATAGTAATGCATTGGATGACTGGTTTAAAAAACAGCACTATAACAGCCGTGATATGGAGTTTGATTTAATCTATGTCAATGGCGATAACAACTTGCCTAATTTACGCACAGGTTCAGACACATGGAAAGTGCAATTGATTGAAGAAATATTTCAGACCTTAATGTTTGATGTGAAGGATATTTAAGATGATTAACCAAATGAATGTAAAAAACTTTAAAGCTTGGGAAAGCCTAGATATATCCTTTGGTAAAGTAACAGGTATTTTTGGCACCAACAGTTCGGGTAAAAGTAGCTTGTTACAAATGTTATTGCTGCTAAAACAAACTAAAAATACGCCTGATAGAAATATTGTATTGGATTTTGGTGATGCGGATAAATTAATTAACTTAGGTACTTATCATGATGTTATCCATAAGCATGATATAGAACGCAGGCTTTCTTGGTCTATTGATTGGCAAACAAGTCAGTCTATTAAAATATCAGACCCAACCAAAAGCTCTAAAAGTATTTTATTTTCAGGTGATCAGCTTAAAACGTGTTGCGAATCATATTTAAAAGAAGCTGCTTTAACCGTTGATTCCTTAAAGTATCAGTTTTCTGAACACACCTTTGAAATTCGTCCAAAAAAAGAAGGGAGTACAGAGTTTGACTTATTCCCTAAGCGTAAAAGCTCTTCATCCTTTGGTTTTTCACGCACTATGGGCAGAAACTGGGCTTTACCTAAACCGATTAAAACCTATTTATTTCCTGATCAGGCAAAAACGTATTTTCAAAATGCGGACTTTTTGAGTGTTTTTGAAAGTGAATACGAAGCGCTAATGGATAGTATTTATTATTTGGGGCCCTTAAGAGAATACCCTAAGCGAGAATATTTATGGTCAGGCTCTCATCCTGAAGGCGTGGGTAATAGAGGTGAAAGAACCGTTGATGCCATACTTGCAGCAACGATGAAAGGTGAAAAACGAAATTTAGGTCCCAAAAGACATAATAAATCATTTCAAGAAATGATTGCTTATTGGTTAAAAGAGTTAGGGCTTATTAATAGTTTTAGAATCGCTGAAATTGCCCCAAATTCTAATTTATATCGTACCTTGGTTAAAAAAGAAGCAGGTGCAAGTGAAGTCGCTTTAACGGATGTGGGTTTTGGAGTATCCCAGGTTTTACCCGTATTAGTATTGCTTTATTCAGTGCCTGAACAAAGCATTGTACTTTTAGAGCAGCCTGAAATTCATCTACACCCCGCAGTACAAAGTCAATTGGCAGATTTAATGATTACCGTAGCCAAAACACGCAATATTCAAATAATTGTTGAGAGTCACAGTGAACATTTATTAAGACGTTTTCAAAGGCGAGTAGCTGAAGAAGCAATAGTCCCTGTAGATTTAAAATTGTATTTCTTCAATACTATTAGAGGTAAAGCAAGGCACGAAGAATTAGTCATTGATCTGTTTGGTAATATTACCAATTGGCCTGAACATTTTTTTGGTGATGAAATGGCCGAAATAGCGGCAACAAGAAAAGCAGGTTTAAAACGCAGAAAAGCAGCAATGGAGGAAGCAGGCGAATGATACACACGGATGTTTTAGTCATTGATACCAATGTAGCTATTGTTGCAAATGAAAAAAGCGAACATGCTTCGATTGATTGTGAATTAAATTGTATTGAGCTTTTAGAGCAATGTACCGATTTAACAATTGCCTTGGATGACATCGGGCTAATTATGGATGAATACAGTAAGCATTTAAGTTATGCAGGGCAACCTGGTGTAGGTGATATGTTTTTTAAGTATTTGTATGATAATCAATATGCGAATAACAAGATAACTCATCATACCATTACTCAAATAGAAGCGGAAAATCAAGGCTTCCAAGAGCTTCCCCCCAACAATTTTGATCCTTCTGACCGAAAGTTATTAGCCGTTGCTGTTGTCGCAGATGCTTGCGTTGTTAATGCAACGGATAGTGATTGGGCTGAAAACATAGATTTGCTTAATCAATTGAATATTTCGGTTCATCAACTTTGTCCTGAACATTGCAGTAGGGAGTATACATAATGGCTATTGCATTTCCTCATCGCTTAGTTTTAAGTCGTTATTTTCTTAAATTACTGGGTGCAAATGTTTACGATTTAAATAATGATCCTTTCCGTGAAGCAACAAAATCATTTATTGATGAGTCATTAGAATTGCATGAAGATGATGGCACATCCTGCTATTACCATGAGCTTATTAGGATAGTACCAAGCGAGAGTATTTTATCCCCTGAAAGGCTGATGGAATATGATGAGAATATTCAACGTCATACCAATACTATCAACGAAAAACGCACACCGCCGCTACGCTGGAAATATTTTCAATATTTATCGCTTTTATTTACCGAGATTTACCTGGATTTGTATTTTACTGATGCAGAAATGCTATTGGATGAGTTAAATCAGCATCTTGATGAATTCAATCAAAGCATGAGTGAATGGGGAGAAAAGAAAAAAGATTTACTTAAACCTTTTGCAGCTAAAGATTTAAAGAAACTAGCATTTTGGAATGCCACAGGCAGTGGAAAAACATTGCTTATGCATGTGAATATTAAGCAATATTTACATTACCTTAAAAAACATCGTAGAGAACATGAATTAAATCGTATTGTGTTATTAACGCCTAATGAAGGTTTAACGCATCAACATATAGAAGAATTTACCCAATCCAATATGACGGCTGCTGAATTTTCTAAAGTTGTTAAACAAGGCGCAATGTATGGAGACAGCATTGTTGATGTCATTGATATGAATAAACTCAAGGAAGAAGGTAAAAAGAAAACCGTATCCGTGGGTGATTTTGAGCAAAACAATCTGGTATTAATTGATGAAGGGCATCGAGGAGCAAAAGGCGATGTCTGGTCAGATATGCGTTCACGCTTAGCTTTAGAAGGTTTTACCTTTGAGTATTCTGCTACTTTAGGTCAGGCAGCTAGTAGTAAAGCGTCTTTGGCAGATGAATATGCTAAAAGTATTTTATTTGATTATTCTTATCGTTATTTTCATGCAGATGGCTTTGGCAAGGATTATCAAATTCTTAATCTGGATGCCGATAATCAAGCTGAAGCAGAGAAAAAGAATCGTCAGCTTTATTTAACAGCCTGTTTGTTGTCTTTTTATCAACAAAATCGTGTCTATCGTGACCGTAATGCTAAATATAAAGCCTTTACGATTGATAAACCCTTATGGGTGTTTGTAGGAAGCAAGGTAACGGCTATCCGCAAAGAAGCAGGTAAGGATGTTTCTGATGTGGTCGATATTCTTTTATTTCTTGCGGAATTTGTAAAAGAAAAACAGGCGAGTATCGCTAATCTAAATAAGCTAATCAGTGGCAATACAGGACTATTAAGCTCAAAGAATAAAGATATTTTTTCTGAATCGTTTCCTTATTTAGTTGAAACAAGAGATAACGGTGAAGCATTATTTACCGATATTTTAGGCAATCTATTTAATGCGCCTTCGGGTGGTTTATTACATATTGATTACCTGAAGGGCGATAGCGGGGAACTTGCCTTACGCTTAGGAAGTAGTGATGAAAATTTTGGCGTGGTTAATGTAGGTGATGCCAAAAAAGTGGCTGGTTTATGTGATGCACATGATGAACTGGTCGTCAGTGAAAAGGCTTTTAGCACCTCACTGTTTAAATCCATTAACCAGAAAATTTCCGCCATTAACATTTTAATTGGTTCCAGGCGGTTTTCTGAGGGCTGGAATAGCTATCGTGTGTCTACACTAGGTTTAATGTATGTAGGCCGCAGCGAAGGCTCTGAAATCATTCAGCTATTTGGTCGCGGTGTACGCTTACGTGGTTATGAATTTTGCTTGAAGCGTAGTAAAGCTATTCATTGGACAACGAAAGACAATGAACTTAAATGGGTAGCCAAAGATGAATATTTGCCTATCTTAGAGACTTTGAATGTTTTTGGTGTAAAAGCAAACTACATGGCGCAGTTTAATGACTTCTTAGAAGGAGAAGGTATTAAAAAACCAGATGATTTTGTTGAAGAACGGTTAGCAGTAAAAGTTAGCTTGCCGAAAACGCCTTTAATTATGGTTAAAGTACCCGATGATATTAACTTTAAAAAAGACAAAAAAACCAGCCTGATTGCCCCCGAGGATTATCAGGGTAAAGTATCTCACGTCACCTTAGATTGGTACCCTCGTGTCGCTACAAAAATGAGTAAAGGGGTTCAGCAAACTCGGCATAATACTGATTTGGACAATTGTTCTTTAACTGAAGCGCATTTAGCTTTTATGGATTTTAATCAAATCTACACAGCCATACAGCAATTAAAAGCAGAGAGAAATTGGTATAACTTAAACTTAAGCCGTGAATCAGTTAAAGCAACTCTTAATGATAGTTCATGGTATACGCTCTATATCCCAAAAGAACGAATGCAGTTCGATAGTTTTTCTCGTGTTTTCGAGTGGCAAGAAATTGCTATTGCCTTACTGAAAAAATATTGTGATCGGTTTTATAAGCATGAACAAGATGCCTATGAAGCCCCTTTCCGAAAATATGAAGAGCTTGCGCCATCTGACCCTAATTTTTTTGAAGAATATAAATTAAGGATAGATCAATCAGAAAAGTTGATTCTACAACGTATTGCTGAGTTACAAGAACACATTAAGAATGGCACATTATCGGACTTCAATATCGGTGGGAAAGGTGATGCTATAGTATTTGCCAACCACCTTTATTCCCCTTTGTTACACTTAAAAGATGGTGTTGATAATGATCTGTTTAAAATTACACCCACTCATTTAAATAAAGGTGAACATGATTTTGTATTGGATTTACGCGCTTATTACCAAAGTAAACCCACTTTATTAGAAGGTAAAGAAGTTTACTTATTAAGAAATCAATCCAGAGGTCGTGGTGTTGGTTTCTTTGAGGCTGGTAATTTTTACCCTGATTTTATTCTTTGGGTTCTTGATGGTAAAAAACAGCATGTTGTCTTTGTAGATCCCAAAGGTATTTTGCGATGTGAGGGAATTGATGACCCTAAATTGAAATTCTTTGAGACCGTTAAAGAACTTGAAGAAAAAATGCGTGATGATGGTTTGCCACATTCTGAAAAGGTAGAAATGCATTCTTTTATTGTCTCGAATACACCGCTCAGTAAAGTGCGATGGTGGACAGAGGATTTAAATGATATTGATGATTTTTCCCAAAGGAATGTATTATTTCAGTATGAAGATCAATCAGGATACATTGAGAAGATATTTAAAGGCGTTGTTAATTAATTCAACTTAACTTTGTGTAATGAGTTCACCGTACCTATAGGGTTGATGTGGTTACACTATTTATGAGCGAGCCGTGGGTTCTGTTCATGTTGGTTAGGCTTATACTTGTCTAATGATTTCGATAAAAAAATAGGTTTTTTTTATGGGGCGTGAAGGCCAAATAATTGAGCAAGCAACTCATCAGCCAATTAATATTGCTAATTGGCAAGGTGATGATGAGTTTGAGGTTTACCCCGAAGGGGCGCGTGATAAGTCCCTGCTCAATAGTCCAGGACAATCTGAGTTTGATTTTTTAACTCCTAATCATAGATACTTATTCAAGCATTCAGTTAAACGACACCCAGATCAATTTTGGGCTGAAATTATTGCTTATCAAATAGGGGTTATGATGGAGATACCTGTCCCCCCTGCTTTTGTGGCTTATGATAATGATGTTTGTGGTGCGTTGA
>JAQRMR010000029.1 GCA_028599115.1 Methyloprofundus sp. | reverse complement strand
AGTAGTCAAGCTATGTTAAGATTAAGAGCAAAGCTCACAGAGTGGGTTGATGAAGATACTGAATTATTGTTAAATAGAGAATAATTTGTTGTTAGCTTAATAAATTAAAAGTTAGAGATTTAAAGATAAGATGGAGAATGGTCTTGGATAGAAATATGAAAATTCTTGTGGTTGATGATTTTTCCACCATGAGGCGTATTGTAAAAAACTTATTGAGAGATCTAGGTTTTACTAATACTTTTGAAGCTGATAATGGAAAAACTGCATTGCCTATGTTGCAGTCAGGAGACTTTGATTTTCTAGTTACTGATTGGAATATGCCTGGTATGACAGGCATTGACTTATTAAAAGCAGTGCGGGCAGATCCCAAATTAGCCAAGCTGCCCGTCTTAATGGTGACCGCTGAAGCTAAGCGGGAGCAAATTATTCTTGCAGCTCAAACTGGGGTTAATGGATATGTTATTAAGCCTTTTACTGCGATAACATTAAAAGAAAAAATCGATAAGGTTTTTGAACGTATAGAAGGCTAATTTAAAAGGGATTTGTCAATGACTGAACAAGATCAGGAAATACAGCTTTTACTTGCAAAAAAATTAGTACAAGCTTTAGAAATCAACGATGAAGTTGCAGCGGATGAAATTTTTAGTGAAATTTCTGGTTCACGTGAGTCGGCTTTATTTCAAGAAGTTGGACGGTTAACAAGGCAGCTTCATGATTCAATGAATAACTTTTCTTTAGATGCGAAAATGACGGAATTAACTGCAAATGATATTCCTGATGCTAAAGAGCGATTGCATTATGTCATTACTATGACAGAGCAGGCTGCAAACAGTACTTTAGGGGTTGTGGAGGATTTACTACCTATTTCAAACGACTTAAATGAGAAAGCAACTGAACTTTCAGATAAGTGGGATCGGTTTTTAGCGAAAGATATGCCTTTTCAAGAGTTTAAAGAAATGAGTGGTGATATTACGGCGTATTTTTTACAAACAAAAAATGATTTAAGTAGTGTCCAAACTGGCTTAACAGATATCTTGATGGCGCAAAGTTTTCAAGATATTACTGGGCAGATTATCAAAAAAGTTATTACCTTGGTTGAAGACTTAGAAAAAGGAATGGTTTCTTTAGTTAGCATCTCTGGTGGTCAGCTCAAAAAGAAAAGTAAAAATACTGATACGGCTGAGCTACCTGGTCCTGTTGTACCTGGTGTTGATGATAAGTCCAATGATGTAGCAAAAAAACAAGATGACGTCGATGATCTTTTATCTAGCTTAGGTTTCTGAGGATAATAATATGGCAATTGATCTTGAAGATGAGATTTTACAAGATTTCTTAGTGGAAGCTGGAGAGATTTTAGAACAACTAGGTGGGCAGTTAGTTGAGTTAGAAAATTCTCCAGAAGATACAGATTTATTAAATGCTATTTTTCGTGGTTTCCATACGATAAAAGGGGGCGCAGGTTTTTTAGCATTAGATGCGATGGTAGGTGTCTGTCATAAATCAGAAGATGTGTTTAATATTCTTCGCCAAGGGGACAGAGTCGTTGACACCGAGTTAATGGATGTTATTTTACAAGTTGCTGATCATTTAAATGAAATGTTTGATGCTGTTCATTCAGGAAATATGCCAGAGCATGTTGAGCAGTCATTACTTGATAAATTACAGAGTTTTACTGTCCCTGAATCTGCGGCTCCTGCCCCAGCCCCCAAGGCTGAAGCTGAACCAGTTGCTGAGCAACCGGTAGTTGAAGCTTTAAGTGAAGAGCCGGTTAATGTTATTGATAATTCTGAAGAAGTGGTTGAGCTAGCTGATGCTAGTGATGCGGTAGAGCAAGAGTTTGAGCTAATGCTGGGCTCAGTTGAAAGTGAACCAGTGGCCGATGATGAAATTACAGAATCTGAGTTTGACGATTTATTGGATACATTACATGGTGAAGGTGGATCTCCAACGCCAGTAGAACCAGAAAAAACTAAGGAAGTACTTGACCCTTCTGGAGATATCACAGAAGAAGAGTTTGATAATTTGCTCGATGAACTACATGGTAAAACTGGTTTTGATGCTGCAAATATTTCTGGCGCTGTGGAAGAAAAACCTCCTGAAGCAGTTGCTGAAGTGGATTCGGGGGATATTACAGAAGAAGAATTTGATAAAGTCATGGATGATTTACATGGCAAAGGAACATTCTCATTAAGTGCTGTTGGTGCTGAATCTGTGCAAGAAGCTGAGGCTGTTAGCAACCCTGTTAATGAGGAGGCTGAAATTTCTGCTAAGCCAAAACCTGTTGCTCTCCCTGAAGAAAAAGTTGCCATTGAACCTACTGAGAAAAAACCTGTTGCTGAAAAGAAACCGGCACCTGCAAAATCAGCGCCTAAAGGAGAGGCAACTGTGCGGGTTGATACGCAAACGCTCGACAATATAATGAATATGGTCGGTGAGTTAGTGCTTGTTAGAAACCGTTTTCAAACTTTAGCATCTGAAGGTGAAGATGAAAATATAGCTAAAGCAGTCGGTAATCTAGATGTTGTAACAGCCGATTTGCAGCTTGCTGTTATGAAAACGAGAATGCAGCCAATTAAAAAAGTTTTTGGCCGATTCCCTCGGGTTGTTAGAGATTTGGCGCGTAGTTTAAAGAAAGAAATTACCCTTGAACTAGTTGGAGAGGAAACGGATTTAGATAAAAATTTAGTTGAAGCACTAGCAGACCCCTTAGTGCATTTAATTCGTAATGCTGTCGATCATGGGATTGAAATGCCAGATGACCGTGAAGCAGCGGGTAAATCAAGAGAGGGTAGGGTTATTTTATCTGCCTCTCAAGAGGGAGATCATATAGAGCTAACTATTCAAGATAATGGTAAAGGAATGAATGCTGACCATCTACGAGGAGTTGCCGTTAGTAAAGGCCTCATGGATGAAGAATCTGCAGCCCGACTTGAGGATAAAGAATGTTATAACTTAATTTTCGCTCCAGGCTTTTCAACTAAAACAGAAATATCGGATGTTTCTGGTCGTGGTGTAGGAATGGATGTAGTGAAAACACGAATTAGTCAGTTGAATGGAACGGTTGAGATTAACTCCGAAGAAGGCGTTGGAAGTGTCATCATCATTAAGGTTCCACTGACACTGGCCATTATGCCGACATTAATGGTTAAATTGAATGAGCAATTTTTTGCACTTCCTTTAGCGAGTGTTTTGGAGATTTTAGATTTAGACTTAAGGCAAACTCAAGTAGTCGATGGTCAAATGGTCATTATGGTGAGAAATAGTGCTTTGCCATTGTTCTATTTAAGTGAGTGGTTAGTTCATGATCCTGCTTATGTCGTTGATAAATCTGAACATGCACATGTTGTTGTTGTTAATTCCGGTGGGCGACAAATTGGCTTTGTAGTGGATCAGCTAGTAGGGCAAGAAGAGGTTGTTATAAAAGCTTTAGGTGCTAAACTTCATGGACTTGATGGTCTAGCTGGTGCAACAATTACAGGTAATGGGCAAATTGCATTAATATTAGATGTCCCTGGGTTAATGAAAAGGTATGCAGGTTAGTGATGCGTTATTCTAGGGTTATTATCACTTTTTTTTGTACTGATTATTTGATTTTAAAAGTCCATATATTAGGAATAAAAAAATGAAAATATGGGCCGTATCCAATCAAAAAGGTGGTGTAGGTAAAACAACAACGGTTGTTTCCTTAGGGGGGCTTTTATCTTCATGGGGTTATAAAACATTACTGGTTGATTTGGATCCGCATGGGTCTTTGACCAGTTATTTTAAGCATAACCCAGATACTATTGACGGCTCTGTTTATAATGTATTTCAGAATGCTAGTCGAAAGCATAAAGATTTTAATCCGCGCCCTTATATTCTAAAAACTGAATTCCCAGAATTATCTATATTGCCTGCATCAACTGCTATTGCAACTTTAGACAGGCAGGTTGCTGCGTTAGGAGGGATGGGTTTGGTCGTTTCAAATGCATTAGCAGAAGTAGCTGATGATTATGATTATGTTCTTATTGATAGCCCACCTATGCTGGGGGTTTTAATGGTGAACGCATTAGCTGCCTGTGATTACTTATTGGTTCCTGTTATTACTGAGTATTTAGCCTTACAAGGCTTAGATAGAATGGTAAATACCATTAAAATGGTTTTTAAATCTAGAAAATCACCGCCTGGCTTTAAAATTATCCCAACGATGTTTGATAAGCGTACCAAAGCTGCAATGGAATGTCGTTCGTCGGTATTAGAGAAGTACCCAGATAATGCTTGGGAACAATTTATACCAATTGATACTAAGTTAAGAGAAGCGAGTAGTTTAGGTGTGCCTGCTTCAATTTACGACTCAACGTCCAAAGCTGTTGCGAGCTATTCTAATTTACTAGATGAGCTATTAGAAAAAGAACACGATTGATGAGTGAGAAAGAGTTAATTAATAAACCTTTTTTGGAGCCAGAAAAGGCATTAGATTCGTATTTATCTACTTTATTAACTAATATTTCACTTGAAACCTTAGTTGAAATTAATACTGAAGCTCAGGAGGAGAGACTTACTTTACCTTCTGTAGAGCAAACTGATGCACCGATTGCATTAGAAGAAAAAGAAGTACCCCCTCGAGAAGTTGCAGTGACGAGCCCTCTTGCTGTTATGCCAAAGTATGCGCAAGAAGAGTTTTCAGCCTTATTTTTTAAAGTTGGGCACCTTATTTTGGCTGTTCCTCTTATTGATTTAGGGCGTACGGTAAAGTTTGATACTAAATTAACAAAAATTCCGCAACAACCTATTTGGTTTATGGGATTAAAACTAGATCAAGATAAAAAAATTGGTGTGTTGAATATGGCATACCTTATTCATGGGCGAAGTAAGGCTGAACAGCGCAGCTATGTGGAACAGCCTTTTAAAAATATTATCTTAACTGAAGATACAAATTGGGGTTTGGCTTGTGATGAGATTTTATCGATTAAGAAAATAACGCCAAATCAAGTTCGATGGCGAACAGACCGTCAAAGAAGAGCGTGGCTAGTTGGCACAATTGTTGAAGAGCTAGTTGTTTTAGTCGATATAAATGCACTAGTCCCAAAGCATGCAAAAAATAAATAAGGATAACCTTTTAATGTGCTTATATCTATCTAGGGATACTTCTTGAATGGTGTACCCTATAGTATATAATTATTATTTAAGATCTTGATACTAAATTAGGCGATTTAACATGAGTGATGACAGCAGTCAAAATGATCCTTTAATGCAATGGGTTACTTTTAGGTTAGGTGAGGAAAAGTACGGCATTAATGTAATGCAGGTTCAGGAAGTATTAAGAGTTTCTGAAATAGCGCCTGTGCCAGGTGCACCTACTTATGTTTTAGGTATTATTAATTTACGGGGAAATGTTGTTACTGTTATCGACACTCGTAATCGTTTTGGTTTAATGTCTAAAGAGCAGGATGATGCAACACGAATTGTTATTATAGAAACGGATGCGCATATTATTGGCATAATGGTTGATAGTGTTGCTGAAGTTGTTGATTTACGTGCTTCAGAAATAGAAACGGCACCTAATGTTGGGAATGAGGAAAGCTCTAAATATATACAGGGTGTTACAAGTAGAGATAATGATTTACTAATACTTGTCGACTTGAATAAATTTTTAAGTGATGAGGAAAATGCTGAGTTAGATATGTTTTAAAGCATTTTGCGGTTTTTTTGACTATATAGGGGGGAGCTATGGATATTCAGCCTGTTTCACAGATTAGTGAGATAAAAAAACCTAAAAAAATTCGTCGTGATGAAAGTAAGCAAAAAAAACAGCCTTTAGCACAAAAAACATCCAAAAATACTCAACAAGATGAAGAATCAGATGTACAACATATTGATGAACGTGTTTGACTCTACTCAGTTAATGATAATCATTATCTGTCTATCGGTATTGTTTATTATTGTGCTTTGGCTGGTGGTCTCTTATTACAAGTTAAAAAAAGACTACAATCATGTACTAGGGGAAATATCTAGTATGAACAAAGACTTGGCAGGCTTATGTGCTGCAGCTGTACAGGTAGACTCACGGTTAGCAAAAAGCTCGGAACATGTTAATGAACTGATTGAACGTATCGATAACTATGGTGCTGATGATATTGTTTCTTCTGCTTATCAAAATGTGATTGATAAGGTTCAGGAAGGCTTTAGTGAGCAAGATATTATTAAAGAATGTGGTTTAAGTCGAGAAGAGGCGGCATTACTAATTAAGTTACATGGGTAAGTTATTGTCTCTATTTAAATTCTACCGTATTCTGTTTATTGTCTTCCTTGCTCCTTATAGTGCGCAAGTTTTGTCTGTTGAATATACGGCGACTTTTACTTTAGATGAAACCTGGAAGACAACAGTTTCTCGTTTACAATGTGAACTGACCCAAGAAATAGAAAACTATGGCGAAGTGTTTTTTTCTATAAAGCCAGAAGAGGTGCTGCAGTTTGGTTTGTATCATAAAAATGGTACTTTAGCACCTGTTTCTAAAGGGAACCTCTCGGTCCTTCCTGGCCCTTGGATACATGAATACCCCTCATTACAAAACTACCCTCTCTATATAGAGCGCCGTAAAAACTCTAAATATTTCT
>JAQRMR010000028.1 GCA_028599115.1 Methyloprofundus sp. | reverse complement strand
AGATGAGCACACTACCCCACACCTAGCTTTTTCATTCACTTAATAACCGCTATATTATTTGTGCCATTATATACTTCGCGCGTATACGAGTGCTGAATTTTGGTGATTTTTTCTTCAATAGCCCGTCACTTCCGTTAATGATAGCGTAATTGGAGTACACAATTTAATTAGGAAAGGTATCTGATTATTTTTCCGTCTAAAAAGATAACCAATTTTGAGACTGTAAATAATTCTGTGTAACAGCTTTGTGTAACAAAAACCGTTTCATTTTGGGGTTACGTGTGATTTTATTTAAGTTTCAACAACTTAAATAATGGCGGAGAGCAAGGGATTCGAACCCTTGATACGTTGCCGTATACACACTTTCCAGGCGTGCGCCTTCGGCCGCTCGGCCAGCTCTCCACTTAAGACTACTCAACGAACGTTAAGCAGCCACTTATGATAAGTCAGGATAGATGTTTTTGCAATGCGTTTATTCTGTCATTGCTTCTAATTCATCCCAGCGCTGGTAAACGGCTTCTAACTCTTTTTCTACGTCGGCTAATTCCGCTAAAACAAGGTTAATCTTATCTTGGTCTTGCTGGTAAAAATTAGCGGCGTTCATTTTAGTAGTTACCCCTGCTTGCTTTTCTTCTAAGCTTTCGATTAATAAAGGCAGTTCATCTAGCTCTTTTTGATCTTTGTAGCTGAGTTTTTTCTTTTTTACCGCAACCGCTGCTGTTGCTTCTTTAGCAACTTTCGCTTCTTTTTTATCAGCTTTTGCTTGCGCTTTCTTTTTTGATTGACTGTAGTTTAGCCAATCTGAATAGCCTCCGACATATTCATTAACAACACCTTCGCCTTCAAATACAAAAACACTAGTGACAACATTATCTAGAAAGACTCTATCATGGCTGACAACGATTAAAGTACCGTCATATTCCACTAAGCGCTCTTCTAACAGCTCTAAGGTTTCCATATCTAAATCATTGGTAGGTTCATCCATAATGATTAAGTTGGCTGTTTTGGTGAATAATTTAGCCAATAGTAAGCGGTTTTTTTCTCCACCTGAAAGCGTTTTTACTGGTGAACGCGCTCTTGCTGGTAAAAATAGGAAATCACTTAAATATGAAATGACATGACGAGGCTGGCCGTTGATCATAACGTGGTCATTACCATCCGCTAGCGTATCTGCCACGCTAATCTCAGGGTTTAACTCATCTCTTAATTGATCAAAATAAGCCACTTGCAATTTGGTACCTTGCTCGACGGTTCCTGAATCTGGTGTTAAACCTTCTAATAATAACTTTAAGAAAGTGGTTTTTCCTGTGCCATTCGGACCAACAAGACCAATTTTATCGCCACGCTGAATAACGGTGGAGAAGTTTTTAACAATGGGTTTATCAGGGTAGCTAAAGCTTATATCTTTAACGCTAACGACTTTTTTACCCGACTGCTCACCACTTTCCATCGATAGTTTAGTTGTGCCTTGTAAATTACGACGTTGCGCTCGCTCTTTCCGTAAGGCTTCTAATGCGCGTACTCGGCCTTCATTTCTTGTGCGTCTGGCTTTAATGCCTTGGCGTATCCATACTTCTTCTTCGGCTAATTTTTTATCAAACAAGGCATTTTGTGTTGCTTCTTCTTCTAAAGACGCGGCTTTTTTTACTAAGTAATCAGCATAATCACCCGGCCAAGAGACTAAGTTTCCACGGTCTAAATCTACAATGCGTGTGGCTAATTTTTGTAAGAAAGAACGGTCATGAGTAATAAATAAAATAGCACCTTTAAAATTAACTAACTGTTCTTCTAACCACATGATACTTTCTAAGTCTAAGTGGTTAGTCGGCTCATCTAATAATAAAACTTCAGGTTCGATAACTAAGGCTTTTGCCAAAGAAACGCGACGTTTCCAGCCACCTGATAAGCCTTTTATTTTAGTTTCTGGTGGTAACTGTAATTTGCTTAAGGTACTTTCTACACGCTGCTGCAGTTGCCATCCATTATGCACATCGAGCTTATGTTGTAGATCGCCCATTTCTTTCATGATAGCATCGGTAAAGTCAGTTTCTAGGGTTAAGTCATGGTAGCGTTTAATCCATTGTCCTATCTGCCCTAAGCCACCTGCAACAACATCGTAAATTGTCTCTTCATCCGGTAAATGGGGCATTTGCTCTAAAACTGCAATACGCAACTCTGGCTTGTACCAAACCTCGCCTTCATCAGCTTTGATTTGACGCATGACAATTTTCATCAAGGTTGATTTTCCCTCGCCATTTCTACCGAGCAAACCTACTCTCTCTCCATCCAGTAACTGAAATTCAGCTTGGTTAAGTAGCGAGTGTGTTCCAAATGCGATGGAGACTTTTTTTAAACGTAATAATGCCATTTTGTTACCGTAAACCGTGAAAAGGAGCGTTTCAGCCTCTTATTTTATTTTTGCAAAAAAAAGAGGAGCTATTGCTCCCCTTTTTTCATATTTAAAACCTTGTCTATCTTTTACCGCACTAAATTCCGTATTTCGAACCTGTGCGGCTACAAATACAAGCTACTGAGTAATTTTTAAATATTTTTGGTACAAAGTATCGTGTTCTTCAACTTTATCAGGATCTTTATCAATACAGTCTACTGGGCATACTTCTATACACTGCGGCACATCATGATGACCAACACACTCAGTACAGAGTGCTGGATCAATTACATAAATCTCTTCCCCTTGAGTAATTGCGCCATTTGGGCACTCAGGTTCACAGACATCACAGTTTATACATTCATCATCAATCAGTAATGACATTTTTATCCTCTATTAAATTTTTCAATTAAGTGTTCTTGTACAACTTTTGGCACAAAGCTAGAAACATCGCCATCTAGTCTTGCAATTTCTTTAATCATGCTGGAAGAAATAAATTCATACTGTTCCGCTGGCGTTAGAAACACAGTTTCTAAATCTGGCGATAAACGGCGATTCATTCCGGCAAGTTGGAATTCATATTCAAAATCTGAAATGGCTCTTAAACCGCGCAAGATAACATTAACATTATATTGTTTAGCACAATCAACCAATAAATTATCAAAGCCTATGATAGTGACATTATCAAACTTAACCGTTACTTCTTCTAGCAGTTTAACTCTTTGCTCAACATCAAATAATGGCACTTTGTTACTGCTTACTGCAACCGCAACAATTACTTTGCTGTATAGGCGTGCCGCACGGGCGATAATATCTATATGCCCATTAGTGACAGGATCAAATGTTCCCGGATATATTGCAGTTATTTCCATTTATTTCGTCATCTTACACACTTTCAATAAGTGCTTTCAAACCGGTTATTATACCTTGCTAAAATCAGCAAAGAAACACGATTTTTATTCAACCGCCTCTCTAAGAAAAACCCACTCAGTCTCGTTGGATTGTTCCGTTGAAAAATAATAGCCTGCACTGGTGAAATCTTTTAATTGCTCTGCTTGCTGTAGTTTATTTTTGACGGCAAAAGCAACCATCAACCCCCGTGCTTTTTTGGCATAAAAACTGATGATTTTATATTTGCCATTTTTATAGTCTTTAAAAATAGGGGTAATAATTTTATGCGCAATGGCTTTCTTTTTAACCGCTTTAAAGTACTCATTCGAGGCTAAATTAATTAATTCAGTTGATTGGTTCTCAGCCATATCTTGGTTGACTAAATCAGTAATTTTATCACCCCAAAATGCGTATAAATTTGCGCCGCGTGTATTGGTAAATTTAGTTCCCATTTCTAAACGGTAAGCTTGCATTTTATCTAAAGGACGTAGTAACCCATATAAGCCCGACAATATACGTAGATTTTTTTGCGCATAGGCAATATCATCTTGCTGAAAAGCATCGACCGCAATACCTTGATAAACATCGCCTTTAAAAGCATATAGTGCGGGGCATTCTTCTGCCGCATCACTTGCTACCCAATTCTGAAAGCGTTGATAATTTAATTCAGCAAGCTTTTCACTAATGCCCATTAGATTTTTAATTTCTTCTGGGTTTAGTTCTTGTAGCTGATCAATTAATAACTGACTGTCAGCTAAAAACTGCAGTTCTGTTGGTTTAATATCAGGGTAACTTACCTGCATATCTAATGATTTTGCAGGTGAAATGAGCATCAGCATATTAATTTCCTAATTTTATTTTGGGCGTCCAGTCTAGCCACGATTGTTGATAATCATCATGCAAATTAAAGACTTGATGGTTGATTACTCTTTTTTCAGGGTCAGAGGTTGGCGTAGCAAAAGCGATACCGCCAATAACGATGCTTTCTAAAGAATCTGCTCTAATTTCAGCGCCCGTAAACAACCCTAAATCAACTTTTAGACCACTAACATTCCAAAATTTAGAATTATCCTGCACTAAAGCAGCATATTTTTGCGCTATATAAATATCAATTAAAACGTACTGTGCATTATTCTCAAGGCGATATCCTCGCACTTCCCCAACTTTAACTTGTCGGTACATAACCGGATTGGAAATTTTAATCGACCCTAATTCAGGAGATTTTAAAATGACATGTAGCCCTTGTTTGATTTCAGGTAAAAATAACTGCCCTTTAAAGCGGCTTTTTTTGCTTCCTGACCCCGGTTCTATTTGTATATAGTTGCCTTTAATTAAAGTACCTAAATGCTTACTTTTAAATAAACCAATATCAGCAGAGACTAACCAAAACTTAGCGCCTTTTCGGGCAAAGTTAGTTGCACTAGCAAATAATTTAGCGTGAGCAATAATAGATTGATTATCAGCAGCTAACTTCACCTGTGTTACTTCGCCTACTTTAATACCTAAATATTTAAGCTCTGTGCCGGTATGAATTCCTTCTGCTAAATCAAATTCAATACGGATATTTTTTACCTGTTCTTTGGCAAGATCAGCATCTTGATACAAGGGATAACGTCGCCTGCCTTTATAAACTTTATAGGTACGCCAGCCCTCTACATTAGCAAAGCTTATGCCGCCATTTAGCAAGGCCTGAACAGATGCCATATCAACCTTAACACCCGATAAGCCTGCTTTTATTTTAATACCGCTATTACGCCAAAAACGTGTTTTACGAGAAATTAAATGTAAGTATTTTTGCTTGATTTCTAAGGTAATAAGAATATTATTTTTAGGGCTTAATGCGTAATTAATAAGTTCGCCGACAGGAATCTTTTTAAAATAAACTTTCGATCCAATCGTTAAGGAGCCTAATTCATCAGCAACAATTTGGATAAATTGTGAGCCTGATTTTTCTGTTTCTGGCACTTCGACTTCTGCCGCTTCAAAATCTTCATAGAGTTGAAATTGCTCACCATTTTCCGCCAACTCAACAACACCGGTCTTCGGGGTATAAAATGCAATTCCTCCTGAAATTAATGCCGCTAATGATTCTGTATGCACAGAAAAATCACTTAACCCTACTTTGACTGATAAGTCACTAGCATTCCAAAAACGCGAAGATTTTTGAATTAAATGTGTATAGCGCTCTTCAATACGCACATTTATTTTTACCTGATCTTCTAAAGCAAGCAACGTATAATCTAACACCTCACCCACGGGGATTTCGCGAAAATATATTTTTGACCCGCGTACAATCGAACCTAAATGACCAACCATAAGGTCAATATATAAGCTCTTGCTATCATTAAATAATATAGGCGGGCTATTTAAAGCAATAAACTCTCTTTGTGGCTCGCCGACACCAGGGTTCATGCTGATATAATCCCCAGATACAATGGTATCTAAACCAGTGATTTCAGTTAAAGAAATAGAGGGCTTAACCAGCCAAAAACCCGTTGTTTTACGCAAACCATCGACTACTGATGGTTCTACTTCAGCCATCACTTTAATTTGTTTAAAATTATCACTCATCTGCACAGATTTAACCAAACCTATGCGCACACCTTTATACATCAACAAAGTTTTACCTGCGGTGATACCCGCAGCATCTTCAAAAATAATGGAGATTTCTATGCCTTTTTCTTGCGCATTTTGAAATACAATCCAACTCGCCATTAAGGCACCGACAAGTGGCAATAACCAAATACCCGATAACCAGTGTTTTTTTACTATATTGACTTTAGTAACTGTCATTCCCAGAATCCCAAATTAATCTTGAATCTAAACAGAGCGCTGCGAGCATGGTTAAAATAACGACTAACTCAAATAAAAGCGCTGCCGGCTCTAAATTGACCGAAGCAACATTCCCAAATTTAACAATGGCTAATAAGATACTAATAACAAAAATATCTAACATGGACCAGCGCCCGATAAACTCCACCATTCGATACATTTTACTACGCAGTAATACACCTTTTTGCCACTTAAATTGTATCGCCAACAGTATGTAAGCCAAAGCAACCATCTTTAACAAAGGCACGAAAACACTAGCAATAAAAACAATCGCAGCAATCGGTGCCATATCAATATTATATAAATTAATGATGCCCGACATAATAGTATCTGTACGCAATACCCACATTTTTTTTAGCGTCATGATAGGCAAAACATTCGCGGGAATATAAAGAAAAAATCCAGTCAACAATAAAGCCCAGCTCATGCGTAGACTTTGCGGAATTCGTGGGTGAATTTTGCTATTGCACCGCGGGCAAGTATGTACTTCTGCATGGCTATTTACAATTAATTTATGACAATGCCGGCAGCTTAAATATCCTTGTTTTAGGGCAGATTTCATTGCTGCTGCTCAATTAATCGCCAGATTAAATTTTTATTTAATAGCTGCGCTTGCAATACACTAGCTAATAATAAAACTAAAAAAGCATAAAGCCCTATTCCCGCCGCTAACTCGGCATCATCTCTTAGCTTAATCGCTGCAACAATAAAACTCAGTAATAAAATATCTAGCATGCCCCAAGTATTGATTAAATTATAACTCTTAAAACTACACGCTAAATAACGACTGGGAATTTTATAATAGACTCGACTAATCACAAAAAGAAGCAAGGTCATTTTTAATAAAGGGATACAAAAAATACTAATAAAAACTAGCAAGCCAATGCCCACATTGCCCGTTACAAATAAGGTTTCCAGGCACACTAATAGAGACATTGCTTCCGTATGTCCAATCATAGTGAAGTTCATAATCGGTAATAACATTGCTGGAAAGTACATAAGCAGCCCGGTTAATAAGCATAAAACATCTTTTCTAATAGAAAATGTTGTTGGATGCTCCAGCACATGAAAACACTGCGGGCATTGGCTAATATAGCCAGCCTCTCGTATGGGGTTAAGCTCTATTAATAAGTCACATTCTGGGCAGGCGCTTAAATTATCGGTATCTAATTCTGATAGCATCATCCCTATCCACTAACTGTTTTAAGCGTGTGATTAATTCATCGCTTGGGTGAACTCGCCACGCATCACCTAGCTGTATACTTGCTTTTTCAGTCTCTGTTTTATAGTTAATAATAACCATGCATTGCCCTGCTGAAAAAGGCTGCAAGGTCGCCTGTAATTTCTGCAAAAAATCGTCTGGGGCTTGTACGCAATCCCAATTAATCACCAAGCAACGAGCAAAGCTTTCCCGCGCTTGCTCCATATTGTAGATTTTTTCAGCGGTAACACTCAATCCCCCCGTGTAACCATCAATCCTTGCTGAGCCTTCAACCACTAAAACTTCATCAGACTTAATGATTTCTTTATAACTTTCAAAAGTTTCACTATAAATAGCGACATCTAAACGCGAGCTTTTATCATCTAAGGTCGCAAAGCCCATGGTTTGCCCTTTACGATCTAAACGTGTACGCATCTCCACAAGTAAGCCCGCTAAACGCACATCAATTTTACCGCGAGTTTTTTCTACTTTAATCACCACATCGGCAATCTTTCCATGCACAATATTGCTTAATTCACGCCGGTACTGGTCAATAGGATGGCCTGTTAGAAATAAACCTAAGGCTAATTTTTCAAAACTTAAACGCTCCTTTTCTGGCCAAGCTGTCGCATGCTGAGAGTAATCATGCACTTCATCAACACTACTTTCTGCATTAACCGCTAACCCAAATAAATCATTTTGTCCCACTTCAGCCATTTTGCTATGCCGTTCGGCAACTTTAATCGCCGTGGGTAATTCCGCCATGTGGCTAGCGCGATTTTCATCAAAAACATCAAAAGCACCGCCGCGTATCAACGCTTCAAATACCCGTTTATTAACTTTACGCAAATCAACCCGCTTACATAAATCATATAAACCTTTAAATTCGCCATTGGCTTTACGTTCTGCTAATAAATCATCAATAGCAGCTTCTCCAACCCCTTTAATTGCCCCAATACCATAGACGATTTCACCGGCGTCATTCACAGTAAATTGGAAATGTGAGACATTAATATTAGGCGAACAAACCTTAATTTTCATTTCCGCACATTCATTCACTAAAATAACCACTTTATCGGTATTATCCATATCCGATGACATCACTGCCGCCATAAAGGCTGAAGGGTAATGCGCTTTTAACCATGCGGTTTGGTAGGCAACTAAGGCATAAGCGGCAGAATGTGATTTATTAAACCCATAACCCGCAAATTTTTCCATTAAATCGAAAACATAAGTAGCAATCGACTCTTCTATGCCATTATCGACCGCCCCTTGCGTAAATAGCGCCCGTTGCTGCGCCATTTCTTCTACTTTTTTCTTACCCATAGCACGACGTAATAAATCCGCACCACCTAAGGTATAACCCCCCATTTCACGAGCAATTTGCATAACTTGCTCTTGGTATAAAATAACCCCGTTAGTCGGCTCTAAAACAGGCTCTAAACTGGGGTGTGCATATTCTGCTTTGGCACCATGTTTGACGTTGATGTAATCATCAACCATGCCTGATTCAAGCGGCCCCGGACGAAATAAAGCCACCAAAGCGATAATGTCATCAAAACAGTCCGGCTTTAGTTTTTTAATTAGCTCTTTCATACCGCGCGATTCCAGCTGAAAAACAGCAGTCGTTTGTGCGGCAATTAATAAATCATACGAGGCTTTATCGTCACGCGGTATTTGGGTAATATCTACCAGCGGTTTACCCAATTCCTGTTGTTTTTTATTGATGGTTTGCAACGCCCAATCAATAATGGTTAAAGTCCGCAGGCCCAAGAAATCAAACTTAACTAAGCCAACCGCTTCAACATCATCTTTATCAAACTGGGTAACTAAATTGCCCCCACCTTGCTCACAATACAGCGCAGAAAAATCAGTTAATCGCGTGGGGGCAATCACTACACCACCCGCATGTTTTCCGGCATTTCTAATCGTGCCTTCTAAAGATAAAGCCATATCCATAAGGGCTTTAACTTCTTCATCGGTATCGTATAGCTCTTGAAATTCAGGGACAGCTTCCAGTGCTTTCGTCAGCGTCATGCCAATTTCAAACGGCACTAATTTAGATAAGCGATCGACAAAACCATACGGGTGACTCAGCACACGACCTACATCACGAATAACCGCTTTAGCTGCCATCGAACCATAGGTGATAATTTGCGACACTTTTTCGCGGCCATAATTTCTAGCCACATAATCAATCACTTCATCACGACGATCCATACAGAAATCGACATCAAAATCGGGCATTGATACCCGCTCTGGATTTAAAAATCGCTCGAAGAGTAAATCAAATTCTATCGGGTCTAAATCAGTAATATTCAGTACATAGGCAACTAAAGAGCCTGCACCAGAACCTCGACCTGGCCCAACAGGAATATAATTATCTTTTGCCCACTGAATAAAGTCAGCAACAATCATAAAATAACCAGGGAAACCCATTTGTACAATAATACCTAGCTCCATCTCCAGCCGATCATCATAAGCTTTGCGATTTTCTTCGGGCGTACCTGTGCCAACTGCAGGGTATTTTTCTAAGCGTGCATTAAGCCCTTTTTTAGATTCATCAATAAAAAATTCATCTAAAGACATGCCTTCAGGCACAGGAAAATCAGGTAGATAATTCTCGCCTAAAGTCAGACTAATATTGCAACGCTTAGCAATTTCAACGGTATTTTCTAAGGCTTCAGGAATATCTGCAAATAATGCCTGCATTTCTTCCGTACTACGTAGATATTGCTGCTCGGTATAATTTTTAGGGCGGCGGTTATCATCAATCACCCGTCCTTGGTTAATACACACACGTATTTCATGTGCATCAAAATTTTCAGGCTTTAAAAAGCGGACATTATTAGTTGCAACGACCGGTAAATCTAATTTTCCCGCTAGTTCTACGGCACGCACAAGATAATTTTCTTCCTGAGATTTACCAATACGTTGCAATTCTAAATAAAAGCTATCAGGGAATAAGTCTTTCCAGTATTGAGCTAACTCAATGGCTTTATCGCTATCACCCGTTAATAAAGCTTGGCCTATATCCCCTTCCATCGCCCCTGATAAAGCAATCAAGCCCGCGTGATTTTGTTCTATCCATTCACGCTTTACCATAGGCACACCTTGATGCTGCCCTTCTTGGTACGCTTTAGAAATAAGTTCCGTTAATACGCGATAACCCTCATTATTTTTAACTAATAATGTCAAGCAAAAAGGGTTTGCCAGATCATCGGGATTCAATAAGTAAATATCCGAGCCAGCAATCGGCTTAATGCCTTTGCCTAAAGAAGCACGATAAAATTTAACTAAAGAAAAGAAGTTGGATTGATCGGTAATTGCTACTGCTGGCATATTCAAATCAGCCAAAGCACTGGCTAAAGGTTTAACTTTAACCAATCCATCCACGAGGGAGTATTCAGAATGTAAACGTAGATGGATAAATTTGAATTGCATAGAATATTAAAGCTTAGAAAGATATTTTACTAAAAGACCATTTTAGTCTAAAAATAGATTTAACGCTTCAGCGTATGAAAGCATTTTGCGACTAAACAAGAATGGGGGATTTTTGATACAAACTCTAATTTTCATTTTCCGCTAACTGACCGCATTTTAATATTCTGTTACTCCCCCAAAACAACAGCCATAAAGCTGAGAGTTCATAGTTCTTATCAAAAAACATGTTCGTACCACAAATTATCACTTTAATACCTTTTACTATTCTCACTTAAATAGATGTGAAATCACAAATTGACTTTGCAAATAAGAATGATTATTATTATCATTTCTTTTTCTAGGAGTAAATTGTTTTATGTCGTTAAATATCCCCACTCTTCTCATTTGCAGTATTACCCTGTTTTCTTTAACTGCCTGCGATAAAAAGAACCCCCAATCTGTGGAAACCAAAGAAAGCTTAGGTAAAAAGCTTTTTAATGATATGGATCTTTCAAAAGATGGCACTCAATCATGTGCCAGCTGCCATAACAGTGATCATGCTTTTATTGACTCAAGACTTAATCAAACCAGTATAAACACTTCTATTGCTGCGGTTTCTTTAGGCCAGGATGATCTTTCATTAGGGGATATAAACACACCGACGATAAGCTATGCAGCTTTTGTGCCTGATTTTCATTACGATGAAGAAGAGGGACTATTTAAAGGAGGCATGTTTCTAAATGGTCGTTCAGAAAACTTAGAAGAACAAGCAAAACAGCCATTTTTAAACCCTGTTGAAATGCAGAGCACGGAAGAATTAGTTGTAGAGGCCGTACAAACTAAATATGCCGAAGCCATGACGTCTATTTTTGGCCCAAGTATTTTTAATTCGACTGAATCTGCTTTTATTGCCATTGCCAATAGCATTGCAGCATTTGAAAGAAGTGAGGAATTTTCTAGCTTTGATTCAAAGTTTGATAAAGTGCTGCGAGGTGAAGATTCATTAACTCCGCAAGAGCAATTAGGGCAGGCAGTTTTTATCGCTGAAGATAAGGGAAATTGCGCAGCTTGTCACCCTGTTCCAAACTTAGATAGTAGCAAAATGGAAAGTGTTTTTACCGATTTTAGCTATGACAATTTAGGCGTTCCCAAAAACAACTTAGTACGTTCTCAAAATGGAAAACCAGCAGAATTTATAGATAATGGCTTATTTGAAAACCCAAATGTCACTGATATGGAATTAAAAGGTGCATTTAGAGTTTCTAGCTTAAGAAATATAGCCGTTACCGCCCCTTATATGCACAATGGCATTTTTCGTAACTTAGCCACAGTAGTGCATTTTTATAATTCTCGTGATGTCAAAGGCTCAATAAACCCAGAAACACAAAAGCCTTGGGGTGCATCTGAAGTAAATGAGACTAAAAACACTGAGGAGCTAGGTGATTTAAAACTTACCTCTGAAGAAGAGACTGCAATCGTTGCCTTCTTAAAAACCTTAACGGATGAAAGATATGAACATTTAATTCAAGACTAACAAGAACAGGGGACAGGCCACGTTTATTTTTTATTCTTCACTGGCCTTCCAGCCTTCCCTGCCTCTACACGTCGTCCTAACGTCCGCTGTTATAGCTTATTTAATCGTGATCCGTCCCCTATTATTTCACCTGATGAAGTTGGGGGTTGAAAAAAACGCCACCATATTGGCAGGGTTAAGCAGTAAATCCTATTGGCGAAACGCGAAAACCCCTTGTATTAATAAGGGGCTGGGAACAGAGTACCTGAAACAGCAAGGGCTATTCTCGTTAAGAGATGGCTGGATTAAGTGTCACTACGGTGAGTGAAACGCCCTGTGCGGAGCCGCATGCAGGCTGTTGTGGGAGCTGAGGGTGAGATCCCCTTGGCTACCCGATTAAATCATTTTTCATAGTGATAGCGACATGAAATTATTGTAAGTTGATTGTCATCAATCACGTATACCAGCCGATTACTTTCATCAATACGACGAGACCAAAAACCAGATAAGTTTTCTTTCAGTGGCTCTGGTTTACCGATTCCTTCAAATGGAGTACTCTGGGTATCTGAGATCAGTTTATTAATACGCCTTAGCGTTTTTTTATCCTGACCTTGCCAGTATATGTAATCTCTCCAGGCTTCTTTTGTCCATGCCAATATTTCAATCATCAACTAGACTATGATTTTCAATTTTACCTGAGCGATATTGCGCAATGGACTTTGCCAGATGTGCTGCATTGGCTGGACTCCTTAACAAGTGTACCGTTTCCATTAGAGCATTGAAGTGATCAAGAGACATGACAACTGCATCTTCAGCATCTCTACGTGAGATGACAGTACAATCAGAATCATCAACCACTTGATCTAATACGCTTTTTAGTCTATTTCTGGCGTCTGAAAAGTTAACAACTCTCATAGAATTCTCCTGTATTTGTACAACATATAGAACAAGTGTAGCTTGTCTATTTAATTGTGCAAGTACAGAATGTGTTTTTTAAGATTTAACGATGTGGTCAGATGCCGTTGGCAGATAGTCGATGAACTTTGATATAAAAAAGACCTTCGCAAAAAAATCTGCGCTGCCAACGGTCAGTTGGACCACCCTTGTTGAACGAAGCCGCTATCGCGGAGAAAAACAGCTTCACCCCAAATTTATAGTGTAACCTCATTGCCTATTATGTGCATAACAGGTTAGTTTGTAAGCTCATTAAACGAACAAAAATGAGGTTACGCGATTATGACACCATTAAATTCAACCATTATTATACGCAGCACTGCATGTATCTGAAGCTTCAAGGGCTGCAACCCAAAACCATTGATGCCTATTCGCGTGCGATTCGGCGCATCGGGGGAACATTTTCAGGGAGACTTGGATAACTTATCGCAAGATCAATTGCTTAATTACTTCCATGCGCTTTTAAGAACAGGGTAAGAACAGAGGGCAGGCCACGTGTATTTTTTATTCTTCACCGGCCTTCCCTGCCTCTACACGTCGTCCTAACGTCGCTGTTATAGCTTATTTATCGTGGTCTGTCCCCAATGTCAGTAAGTTAAGCATAAGCCATTAATATTTATACATTTTTATGGTTTAAAATAAAATTTATTTTAGAGGCTTTTTTGACAACCCTAGGTAATTCAAGCCCTCCAGATTTTTACTTTTTTCATTTTACGAAAAAATAGTCGATTTTAAGGCGATTTAACTCAATATAATCAATTAGTTAGGCTTAACTTACTGACATTGGGTCTGTCCCCTATCATTCATAGATCGAATTTAACAGAATTCCTACTCTCATTACCGGGCTTGCCCAACAAACGGTTCAGATT
>JAQRMR010000027.1 GCA_028599115.1 Methyloprofundus sp. | reverse complement strand
GGCCCTGTCAAAAATGAAGCATCAATTGGTCACTTTTATCTTGGGTGCACACAAGGATATTTTGCAAGCAATTAGGCGAATGGTTGACTATATATCGGTAACGATAGAAGCCGTTAGAAATAGGCGGTCTGTGCCGAGGCACCTAAAGAATATCAAGAACGACATACATTTTACAGCTTATAAAAGCTCTTTGTAATTAGATGGTTACGCTTAACTTACTGACATTGGGGACAGACTACGTTTATTCTCGTTCCCATGCTCCCGCTTGGGATAGAGAACAAATGGCTAGGGTATTAAACGGTTAAAAGACCTAACGGGATATAGGATTGAAATTTATCATCTTGGCTCATTAAAATATATTGATGCGTAATACAAAACCAAATAATGATTCTATCGAAAGGGTCTTTATGCTTGGCTTGTTTTTCCAGCTGATAAAAACTCGCCATAGTTTTTTCATCTATATTTAACACAAGAATGCCCATTTCTGCGGCGACATCAGGTAGCTCTTCGGGCGTAATACCTTGTAAATCAAGTTTACCTAAATTAAATTTTATAGATATTTCCCAAAAACTAATTGAAGCAATATAAATTGTATTTTCAGGGTCTTCTAATTGCTGGAGCTTTTCCTTGGATATTTTTTCTGGGTTAAACACCAACCATAAGAATATATGGGTATCAATAATATACTTCATCCTTCTAATAACGCTTCTTCAGTCATTGCAGAATCTTCTGTGAATTGAAAACTCCCTTTATGTTTATATAATCCAAAGGTTCTTTTTTCTTGCTTTTCGACATACGGTACAATCATTGCCACTTTATGATGTTTTTTACCGTATTCAATAATAAAGGTTTCGTCGTTGTCATGGACTAATTTTAAGATAGCAGAAAAGTCTCTTTTTAGCTGCCCTACTTGAATTGATTGCATCTTTACCCTTCCCTAATCTAAAAGCTTTAGCTTATTTTTTTCTTGACAACTTGTCAATATATTATTTATTGCTCTATCAAAACTACGTTAGAATGGTCATTTCTCCATCCTAATTCGTAACTTCTCATTATCAACGGGTACTGGAATGCAGGTCTTTAGCCTGCCGCTTAATCAATGCAGGCTAAAGACCTGCGTTCCATTTATTCAGAAGCCCGTAGGATGTGGTGAGGCACGAACCGCATCATCCCCTTGCTATAAAAAAAGAATAAGGGACAGACCACGTTTATACCCAAATTTTTAGCGATTTTAGGACTCTATATTAGGAATAGTTTTTCTGTCCTAAATAGTGTAGCAACATCAGTTAGATTATATTGATATGGGGATTATCTTAAGGTGGAAAACGCTATCGCTATTCCACCCTAGGCGCTAAGAAAAGTAGTTAAACATCCAAATTAGACACTTCCAAAGCATTTTTCACAATAAAATCACGACGAGGTTCAACCACATCGCCCATCAATGTGGTAAAAACTTCATCAGCATTAATCGCATCTTGTACGGTTACTTGTAGTAATACCCGCGTATTCACATCAAGTGTTGTTTCAAATAGCTGTTCAGGATTCATTTCCCCTAAACCTTTGTAGCGCTGAATATGCTGGCCTTTTTTAACTTCTTTCATCATCCAAGTAAATGCTTGTTTGAAGTTATCCACAGCTTGTTTTCTTTCGCCCATTTGCATAAATGACTCTTCACCAAATAAGCCTTGCGTATCTTCAACATAGCTGGCGATTTTTTTATAATCTTGGCTCTTAAAGAATAAGTTATCCACAACAAAGGTTTTTTCCACACCATGCTCAATTTTTTTAATGGTTAAACTATAGTTATCCACATCTGTATAAGCGAGGTTGAAGACGAATTTTGCTTTTGTTACTCGATTATTTAAGCCTGTTTCTACTTTGGATAACCAAGTATTAAACACATCACCTTGTGCTAAATCTTCCTGAGTTAATGCTGTACTATGGGTTAACTCTTCCAAAAAATCATGATCATAACGACGGCCCATGCGATCAATCACTTCATTCACTTTTAAATATTCATTGGCTAGCTTTTCTAGGCCTATACCTTTGATAGCTGGTGTTTCAGCATTGGTAATTAACTGTGTTTTTTCCAAAGCTAGTTGAATCAAATACTCATTTAATTCCGCATCATCTTTTACATAGCGCTCTTGTTTACCTTTTTTAATTTTATATAAAGGCGGTTGGGCGATATAAATATGGCCTCGCTCTACAAGCTCTGGCATTTGTCTGTAAAAAAACGTCAGCAATAAAGTACGAATATGTGATCCATCCACATCGGCATCAGTCATGATAATAATGCGATGGTATCTTAATTTATCTGGATCATACTCTTCTTTACCAATTCCACAGCCTAAAGCGGTAATGAGTGTACCCACTTCATCGGATGAAATCATACGATCAAAACGTGCTCTTTCGACGTTAAGAATTTTTCCTTTTAACGGAAGAATCGCTTGCGTGCGTCTATCTCTGCCTTGTTTAGCAGAACCGCCCGCTGAGTCCCCTTCCACTATAAAAATTTCTGATAGTGCAGGATCTTTTTCCTGACAATCCGCTAATTTTCCAGGTAAACCTGCAATATCTAATGTGGTTTTACGGCGTGTTAATTCTCTTGCTTTACGGGCTGCATCTCTAGCCCGTGCTGCTTCTATAATTTTAGAAGAGATAACTTTTGCAATGGCGGGTGTTTCTTGTAAGAAATCATTTAAACGTTCATGCATTGCCGATTCAACTAAAGGTTTTACTTCAGAAGAAACGAGTTTGTCTTTGGTTTGTGAAGAGAATTTAGGGTCGGGGACTTTAACGGATAAAACTGCCGTTAAACCTTCACGCGCATCATCTCCCGTTGTGGATACTTTTTCTTTCTTCGCTAAACCTGCGGCTTCAATGTACTGGTTCATGGTGCGCGTTAAACCGCCTCTAAAACCCGCTAAATGTGAACCACCATCACGCTGTGGAATATTATTAGTAAAACAAAAAATATTTTCTTGGTACGAATCATTCCATTGCATCGCCACTTCTACGGTGACATCTTCTTTTTCAATTGAAAAATGAAAAACTTCAGGAAACAAGGGGGTTTTATTTTTATTAAGGTGTTCTACAAAGGCTTTAATCCCTCCTTCAAACTCAAAAATATCTTCTTTATCATTGCGGGCATCTTTAACATGAATTTTAACCCCTGAATTTAAAAATGATAATTCACGTAAACGCTTAACTAAAATCTCATAATGAAACTCTATATCCGTAAAAGTTTCTTTACTCGGCATAAAGGTCACTTGTGTACCTTGTTTAGTGGTTGCTTCCATTTTTTCTAATGGTGCATCCGGCTCACCATGTGTATAACTTTGGCGATGTATGAAGCCATTTTTATATATTTCTAATTCTAACTTCTCAGATAAGGCATTAACAACCGAAATCCCCACCCCATGTAAACCACCAGAAACTTTATAGGCATTATCATCAAACTTACCCCCAGCATGTAACACGGTGAGAATAACCTCGGCTGAAGAGCGCCCTTCTTCTGGATGGATATCCACAGGAATACCACGACCATCATCAGAAACAGTGACTGAACCATTTTCATTAATAGTGACATTCACTTCACTGCAAAAACCAGCAAGTGCCTCATCAATTGAGTTATCCACAACCTCAAAAACCATATGATGCAAACCTGTGCCATCATCTGTATCCCCAATATACATGCCTGGTCTTTTGCGTACTGCGTCGAGACCTTTTAAAACTTTAATATTGGAACTATCGTAGTTATCTTGATTGTCGCTCATATTTAACCTTTTTATATTTCTGTTATTACGCCTTGTTTTACAACAAACATTTTGTAATCACTGATTTGGTTTAAGTCACCAAATTCATTTTTTTCTGTTGCTGTTATAAACACCTGAATATCAAGCGTTGCTAAAAATTCGAGTAGCTTTGTTCGTGATGAAAAGTCTAACTCAGCTACTGCATCGTCAATTAAAATGCAGCCTGATTGAAACCCATTGTTTAACAAGTGCTGAACTTGAGCTAATTTTAAAGCTAACATTAGTAGCTTTAATTGTCCTCTGGAAACAAAATCCTTGGCTTTACGTGAATCTATCATTAGCTGAAAATCCGCTCTATGTGGGCCACTATGTGTAAACCCATAACGTAAATCTTTTTCTAAATCAGCCTGTAATTGATCGATTAATTTTGTTTGGTTATCCCAGCCTTGTAACAAACTTAGCTTAATTTCACCCACTTGTAAGAAATAAGCGGCTATTTTTAAAAAAATAGGCGTTAATTCTGCTAAATATTGCTTTCTGTAATCCGCGACTATTGTACCGTATTGCTGCAATTCATGGTTCCAAACATTAAGCTCTTTTGTGCGTTTTGTTTTTAATAGAGCATTACGTTGGCTAAGTGCTTTTTTAAAGTGTCGCCATTGGGGTAAAAAATCATCATATTGATTAAATACGCCCCAATCCATAAACTCTCGACGCAACTGAGGACCAGCATCGAGCAACTGGTAACTTTTGGGGTGAATTAGCTGTAAAGGCAACGCATAAGCCAAATCGGAGCGTGAGTGCTTCTTTTCTTGGTCTATACGTATTTCTAGCTGTCCTTGCTTATGTTGAATACCTAATTGTGAAACATGGCCTGTACTAAACAGAACTTGTCCTGAGACGGTTAAATCATCATAAGTAAAATGAATGACATTTTTTATTTGCTTTGCGCGAAAAGAAGTAGCGCGCCCTAGTAAGTAAATAGCTTCTAATAAAGAACTTTTACCACTGGCATTTGCACCAAAAATTAAATTTATTTTTGGTGATGGATTTAAACTCACTTGCGTTAAGTTACGCACATGGTAAATATCCAGCTTTTGTAGACTCATTTATGACAAGTTATAAACGCATGGGCATGACAATAAATTTATAATTTTTATCACTAGATTCTTCTATAAAACAGCTACTTACATTTTCTGCAATGGTTAAGACCACTAATTCTGAATCTAAATTTGAAACGGCATCTAAAATATATTGTGAGTTAAAAGCAATAGATAAAGCCTCCCCTAAATACTCAATCCCTACTTCTTCATCTGCTTCTTCGTGCTCTGGGTTATTGGTGCTAATTTTTAGAGTATTACCTTCAATAACAAACTCAACGCCTTTAAATTTTTCATTCGATAAAATAGAAACACGTGTTAAAGCCTCTTTAAGGTGTTGTTTTTGTATATGTAAAGGGGATCTAAAGGCTTGGTCATAGACTTTACTAAAATCAGGGTATTTTGAATCAACTAATTTTGCTGAAAAAATTAATGAGCCAATCATAATACGAATATTATTTCGAGAAAATTCTACGGTGATTTCAGCTTCTTCATCAACATCTAATAAACGAATTAGCTCTATTACGCCTTTTCTAGGAATAATAATTCGTGATTCTATTTCTGTTTTTTCTTTTATTTTGCCTTCATAAATGGCTAAACGATGGCCATCAGAACCGACAAATTTTAGTTGATCATTAAAAATGCTCATCATTAAGCCATTAAGGTAATAACGAACATCTTGATTTGCCATACAAAAAGCAGTTTTTTCTAATGCTTGTTTAAACTGAGCAGCTTTAATATTGAACTTACAATCCATTTGGCTCATTTCAAACTTTGGATATTCTTCAGCGGGTAATGTGCTGACAGAAAAACGGCTACGTCCTGATTGGATCTTTAACTTATCTTCTTTTAAATCAAATTTAATGTCTGATTCAGTCGGTAGTAACCGACAAATATCTAATAATTTACGTGCTGGAATAGTAATACTTCCTTCTATGTCACTTTCTAGAGGGATATTAACAACAATTTGAATTTCTAGGTCAGTCCCTGTTAGCGTTAATTGCTTGTTTTCAAGCTTAAAAAGTATATTTGCCAAAATTGGCATTGTTTGTCTTTTTTCTATCACACTCACAATTTGCTGCAAAGGTGTTAAAAGCAGTTCTCTATTCAGTATAAATTTCATAAAAGAATATATTATTTTATTATTACTATTAGTGAGGACTTTTTCTGTTGAAAAGTCCTTTTTTAATCATTAAATCAACATTTTACTTGGTTTTTATCTAAGTGCCTAACCATAGATCTTATTTGTGCTCAAAATGTGTATAAGTGCTTGTCTTTCATTTCATTACAGAATCCGCACATAAAGTGCATAAGCTAATCTACAAAGTTATCCACAGTCCATTCTGTATAAAACCCCTGTTTAGCTAAAGCCCAACAGTTTTTTCTTAATAATGGCTTCAGCAATTACCTCAGGAACATCTTTTTCCCAATCACCTCGCCCTTTTTGTATTTTAGTGAGGATGTTGGCTAAGTTAATATCTAGCAATTTTTCATCGACATTGTTTAAGCCAATTAAATAACCGTTTTCAATTAAGTGCTTATAAAGGTGTAGTAAGTTTTTAGGGGGCTGAAAGTTATCCACAGTGACTAGTTTTTCTTGGCCTGCGCTTTTTAAAGGGTAAATATACAAACGGGTGTTATCAGGAAATAATTTAGCAAAAGCTTCTAATATCCCCCCTTCTAAACCTTCGTAATAATTTTCTGTAAAAATGAGATCTAAATTGGAAATACCTAAAATCATACCGATTTGCTGTTTGGTATAACGGCGAAAATATTCCCGTAAACGAAAGTAGCGTAGATAACTAGAAATCATGACTGTATAGCCTTGAGTATTCAACATATCCACTCTTGCTAAAAAATCTGCATCATTAATTTCATTGCCAACGGTTAAACTTGCCATCGTGAGCTCAGCGATCACTAAGGTTTTATTGGCATTAATATGTTCTATTTCATGAAATTGTTGCTGTCCACAGCGAACCATATCTTGGTGTACTTTGGTAACGGGTGTGAAAGTTCCGCGAATTAATAAAATATTTTGTTTATAAAATAATTCTGAAGGAACTTGTACTTCCCCTTTTGGGTTAAACATAATGGCATGCGTAAGATGGCTATGAACTAAGTGCAAGTTCATTAAGCGATTTTCAGTTTCTTCAAAATAAGGGCCTGAAAAAGAAATCATATCGACTTCAATGCGCTCATTGCCAATGTTATCTAATAAGGACTCAATGATTTGTTTAGGTTTTGTAAAATAATTAAAAGCAGAGTGAATTAAATTTACCCCTAAAATTCCTAATGCTTCTTGTTGCGCGCCACCTTCATTATCTAACATGCGTACATGTAAAATAATTTCACTCGGTGCTGCCTGTGGATAAAGTTGTAAACGAATCCCTATCCAGCCATGACACTCATTTTTTTGTAGATAACTTTTAGCTGTCACAGTTGCTGCATAGGAAAAGAAGGTAGTATTTTTAGGACGTACTTCAGTTAATAAATTTGTCACTCCTTCATATTCTTTGTCTAACATTTTCATTAAGCGACTACGACTCACATAGCGCTTAGTTTCTTCAGCACCATAAATATCATCGCTTACTTGCATATCATAAGCAGACATTGTTTTAGCAATGGTTCCTGCTGCTGCACCAGCTTTAAAGAAATTTCTAGCGACTTCCTGTCCAGCACCAATTTCCACAATGGAACCATATTTACAACTATCTAAATTGATCTCTAATGCTTTAGCTAAGGTACTGGCTACTTTTTCTTTATCGCTCATTGGATTAACCCCATTTTGTGTGTATGGTTTAAATGATAGCAAAGATTAATAATAATTAAATTTATATCTTTATATAAACCTATTATTACTATTACTCTTTTAATTTTCTGTGGATAAGTTAATTTTAGTGATTAAAATCATTAGATTAAGCTGTTTAAAAAAATATTATAAAGTTTTGTGTTACGTGTTGTAAAGCTGTATTAAAAAGGGGGTCTATTTTTTAAGTACAGTTAGGTGACATCTTAGTCTATGAGTAATCAACAAAGTTATACACAGGCTGTAGTGAGTAAAATTATTCCTAATAAATAGTTTATTTGTAATAAATTACAATAACTTATGGTATATTTTTGATGGTTAAAATGAGTTTTAACGATTTTTTTTAAAAGTAAATTGGGTTTTGTCATGTTTTTTTGTGGGTAACTTTTGCATGAGTTGATTCTTATGTGTGCTGTTGAAATTAAGGAACGAGAATTCAATAAACGGGTAAAATGCAGCAATAAATAGACAAGACTGACTTTATCTCCTTACATAGAGACACACAGATTATGAAAACAAAAAATATTGGTTTTATTGGTGGTGGCAATATGGCTACTAGTTTAATTAAAGGTTTAATTGAAAGTGGGCATTCAGAAAAACAAATTTGGGTAGCAGATGCTAATCAAGACAAATTATCTAATTTTGCAACTAACTTACATGTCAATATTTCAGAGACGAATGAAGATTTAATCATGGATGTGGATGTGATTGTTTTAGCTGTTAAACCGCAAGTTATTGAGACAGTGGTTGCTAATTCAAAATCTACTTTTGATAACACAGAGGCACTTATTGTTTCTATTGCAGCAGGTATTAATCAAACAAGCTTAAGTGCTTGGTTAGGTGCTGATAAGGCAATTGTACGTTGTATGCCAAATACGCCTTCTCTGGTACAAACAGGTGCAACAGGCATTCATGCTAATGAGAATGTTTCTAATGAACAGCGTGACTTAGCTGAAAATATTATGCGCTCAGTTGGTATTTCAGTTTGGGTAGATAAGGAAACTGAAATTGATGCAGTCACGGCTGTATCAGGTAGTGGTCCTGCTTATTTCTTTTTATTGATGGAAGCAATGGAAGAAGCGGCTTTAGAATTAGGTTTATCACAAGAAACCGCGCAATTATTAATTGAGCAAACGGCCTTAGGTGCCGCCAAAATGGCATTGGAAGGAAAAGACTCTCCTAGTGAATTAAGGCATAAAGTGACTTCACCAGGAGGTACAACTGAGCAAGCCATTAATACCTTTCAAGATAATGGCTTTACTGACTTAGTGAAAAAAGCATTACAGGCAGCGAATGATCGCTCTGTTACTTTAGCGAATGATTTAGGAGAAAAATAATGGGTGCTAATTATTATAGTGATCCGGTGGTTTTTTTATTAGATACGGTTTTTTCATTTTATATTTTAGCCGTGTTACTGCGTTTTCTTTTACAGTGGGTTGGTGGCGATTTTTACAACCCTATCTCACAATTTTTAGTAAAAATAACTCACCCGCCGTTACGTTTTTTACGCCGACATATTCCTGCAATAGGCCGTGTTGATACCTCATCGATTATTTTATTAATTAGCTTACAAATAGTGTCTGATGGCTTAACCTTATTGGTAACAGGGGTTAGCTTTAGTTTTGCAGCGTTGGTTTTACTCTCATTAAGCCAGTTAGTTTCATTACTGCTTAATGTGTTTGTTTTCGCTATTTTTGCACGCGCTATCTTAAGTTGGGTTACTCCAGGTAATCTTAATGGTGTGAGTAATTTACTGTATAGCTTAACGGAGCCTTTATTATCAATGTGCAGAAGAATTATGCCTGATTTAGGCGGCATTGATTTAGCCCCTTTAGTTGCTTTAATGGGTTTACAGTTAGCTAAAATGCTAGTAATTCCCCCTTTACAGCAATTAATTTCTCTCGTCAGTTAAGTTTTCATATTTCTATGGTTAAAATTCCGGATATAACGCTTATTGGCGGTGGCATAACAGGACTACTAAGTGCGCGTTTATTTTCTATTGCGGGTGCCAAAGTGACTTTGATTGATCAAGGTTTTATTGGCCAAGAATCTTCATGGGCGGGGGGCGGTATTTTACTGCCTTTATATCCCTGGAGACAGCCGGCTGCGATTAGTGAACTAGTGAGTCGAAGTATTACTACCTATTCAGGTTTATCAGACGAGTTATTCGCTGAAACAGGGATTGATCCTGAATATCGCATTAGTGGTTTGTTAATGACTCAGTTAGATGATTTAACAGATGCAAAGCAATGGTGTCAAAGCTATAGTATTCCCTACCAAGCTGCCACAGTAGAACAGCTAAAAACTTATCCACAAGCTAAACAGAAATCCCTATGGTTGCCGACTATTGCGCAAGCACGTAATCCACGTTTACTTCAGTCTTTAAAACAAGATTTACTGAAACGTGGCGTGAATATGGTAGAAAATTGTAAGATTGAAAGCGCGGCCATTAAAGCTAATAAAATTACTGAAATAGCCAGTCAGTCACAACGTTTTTCAGTGCAACAATTAGTCATTACCTCGGGTGCATGGTCGGCAAATTTATGGCAACAATTGTTAAATAATCAATTAAAGAAACCTAATATTTTCCCTGTTAAAGGGCAAATGATTATTTTAGAAACAGCCCCCAATACAATCAAAGAAATGATCTTAGAAAAAGACCATTACTTAATCCCAAGACGGGATGGCAAAGTTTTATGTGGCTCTTCCGTTGAAGACGGTGGTTTTGATAAAAGCGTGACTGAAGTAGAAAAGAATAACTTAGCATCTTTTGCACGTGAACTTTGCCCTTCAATATTGAGCAATGCACCGATTATTCACCATTGGGCAGGTTTAAGACCTGGTACTCAGTCAGGGATTCCCTATATTGATAAACACCCTGAAATACATAACCTAGCAATTAATGCAGGACATTTTCGTAATGGATTTGCGATGGGCCCTGCTGCTGCACAATTATTAGTTGATCTAATAACTCAGCAAAAAACAGATTTAGATCCTAGCTTATATGCTTTAGATGCTACTCACTAAAAAAATACTATGAATTATTACCCTCTGATTAAGCCTTTATTGTTTCAATTCGATGCTGAAAAAGCACACACACTAAGTTTAAAATTATTAAAAGTTGTCCACAATTTAGGTTTAGCGGGGTTAATTAACCCTAAAATAATTGCAAAGCCAGTGACTGTGATGGGCTTAGAATTTACAAACCCAGTCGGCTTAGCTGCAGGGTTAGATAAAAATGGTGATTATATCGATGCCCTATCAGGCTTAGGCTTTGGTTATATAGAAATTGGCACTGTCACACCTAGGCCTCAGCCTGGTAATCCACAGCCGCGATTATTTAGGTTACCCGAACATAATGCTATTATTAATCGCATGGGTTTTAATAATCAAGGTGTTGATTATTTATTGCAACAGGTAGATAAATCAGTCTATAAAGGCATTCTAGGAATTAATATTGGCAAAAATTTTGATACGCCGATTGAAAATGCCACAGAGGATTATTTAATTAGCTTAAGAAAAGCTTACCTAGCGGCAAGTTATATTACGATTAATATTTCTTCACCAAATACTAAAAATTTACGCCAGTTACAGCAAGGGGATGAAATTAAAAACTTGTTGTCTGCGCTAAAAGAAGAACAGCAAAAATTACAGGTAGAGCACAACAAGTACACGCCTATTGTGGTCAAAATAGCACCTGATTTAGACGATGATGAAATTTTACATATCGCTCAATTATTAAAAGAATATGCAATGGATGGTGTGATTGCAACCAACACAACCTTAGATAGGTCAGCGGTTAAAAATCACCAGTTTGAGAAGGAAGCCGGTGGTTTGAGCGGTGCACCAGTACGTGATAAATCCACGTATGTTGTTAAGCGTTTAGCGGAAGAACTACAAGGTGCTATCCCAATTATTGCAGCGGGAGGCATTTTTAGTGCCGAAGATGCACAAGCTAAATTAGATGCGGGAGCAAGTTTAGTGCAGATTTATAGCGGATTGATTTATAAAGGCCCTGAATTGGCTTATCAGATTATGCAGGGTATTAAATAACTTTTTCTTAGAAATGAGGTATGATCAACATTTTAAAGAAAACGTAAAAGGAAGAATAATGA
>JAQRMR010000026.1 GCA_028599115.1 Methyloprofundus sp. | reverse complement strand
GTTTACTTGAAGGTAAGTCATATAGTTATAACTAATGAAAATGCTAACAAAAACATCAAGTTCGTTCGCTAACGCTCACTGGGACGCGCAAAAAGCCGCGCGCCCCTTATGTAAGCGTTAGCCTGACTGCTTCAATTGCCGCTTATTCAAAGAATGAACAAATTGCTAAGGATGTTTTAAAGGGGCTATTAAAAAACTCAGTTGTACAAAGAGCTTATATCAGTAGTGATCATGGTTTTTTCTTAAGCCAAGAAAAATTACCACTTCCAATAGGAACGAGTGTGCATAGAGAGCTTATTTCACCATTTAATGACGGGGAGGTGATTGGTAAAATATCATTGCATGCATCGACCAACTATAATTTAGAAAAAGCGCAGCAAAGTGCTATTTTTAGCATTATCATTTCTATTAGTTTAATTGGACTCACTGCTTTAATTATTTTATTACAAGTTAAACGAGGGGTTTCTAGCCCTCTTGCGTATGTTTCTAACACTTTACATGCGATTGGTACTGCAAAAGTTAAGCGAATTTCACTTTTGAAACAGCATGAAAATGATGAGTTAGGGTGCTTGTGTAATGATATTAATAGCCTATTAGAAACTTTGCAGACTCAGTTCGATGCTGAACGCTCATTAAGAGAACAAATTGAAGTGACAGAGCAGCAATTACGTCATATTTATAATTCATCCAGTGCTGGGTTATTTGTACTTAATGAGCAAGGTTATTTGTTAAATTACAATTCTACGTTTACAGCTATTTTAAACGGACCTGAGGAGCTTACTAAAGATGCTACAACAGAAGGCTTATTTGAAAGTTTATTAAACCAACAAAGTGGTTTTACCTTATTAGTGAAGCAAGCACTAAGCTCTGCTAATTTAGAAACACAAGATTTTGCTATCGTTGGGGAAGATAATCGTTCTACTCCACGCTGGATTCACTGTTTATTATCGAAGCTAATTGATGCAAGTGGTAACGTAGTGCTTGAAGGTGTTATTTTTGATGTGACCGAGCGCGTTCATAAGGAACAACTGATTAAGCGTGTGGCGCATTATGATGAGCTGACAGGTATGCTGCGCCGGCAACCGGCAAAAACGCAATTTGAATCTTATATTGCTAGTAACCCTTCACTGAATGTTGGTTTTGTCATGATGGATCTTGATGGCTTTAAGCAAATTAATGATAGCTATGGTCATCTTGCTGGTGACCAAGTGTTATCTATCGTCGCCGAACGCTTATTTAAGTGTGTGCGCACAAGTGATATTGTTTGCCGCTTAGGGGGGGATGAGTTTCTAATTATTATTATGAATGATAATGATGTTAATTTAAAACAAGATATTGCAAGTAAGCTCCTTAACCGTATTAGTCAGCCTATTTCTTTAGAGGGTGATGAGCTTGTTTCTGTCGGTGTTAGTATTGGGATAACGGATTTACAGCTAAGCAATACGAAAAATTTTGATAAATTAATTAAGGATGCGGATAAGGTCATGTATCAAGTTAAGAAAAATGGCAAAAGTAATTATCAAGTGAAAGCTCAATGCTTATCCAAAACAGCGACTTCATAATACAAAAGAATTTAAGTTATTCGTAATAAGCATTCTTCTCTTGATTGCTTAATAGTAGAATGAACAAATTATTTAATTAGCAATCGAGTAATAAGATGAGCGATTTTCCAGAAGAGTTAAAGTACGCAGAAACACATGAATGGGTTAGGCAAGAGGCTGAAAATATTATCAGTGTTGGCATTACGGATTTTGCTCAAAGCGAACTCGGTGATTTAGTTTTTTTTGATATGCCAGAAGTGGGGCGTGTTTTAGTAGCTAAAGAGCAGTGTGCGGTGGTCGAATCGGTTAAAACAGCATCCGATTTATTTAGCCCAGTAGCGGGTGAAGTTATTGCTGTGAATGAGATTTTAGAAGACGAGCCTGAGCTTGTGAATGAGGATGCCTATAATACTTGGTTATTCCGTATAAAAGTGACGAATGATTCAGGTTTAAAGTCTTTATTAAATGCACAGGCTTATGCAGAATTGATAGAAGAATAACTTTATAAGGTAATAAAAAAACGATTAAAAGTTACCCACAAAATCTGTGGATAACTCTGTGGGTAGTTTGCTAGTTGATAAGCTAAACTGCTGAGATTACAACTATTTTGTTAAATTGGCTTATTAATGAGCATCCTTTAATATCAATGGTTTAGGTGTTTTTAATTGAATGCTAATGAAATAGAAATTAATGAAAAATACTTGACAGGTTTTTGTGGACAATGGCAAATCAAAATGCAAAAGGCATCAAACGATTAGTGAATGCTTGTTTTTTTTCTATCGCGGGATTGAAAGCAACGTGGCAACATGAAGAAGCGTTTAGGCAGGAAATCTTTCTTGCTTGTGTTGGTGTACCAGCCGCTTTTTATTTAACGGTTGACTCTGTTGAAAGAGTTTTATTGATAAGTAGTTTAGTTATGATTCTTATCGTAGAGTTACTTAATTCAGCGATAGAAGCAGTTGTTGATAGAGTCGGCACAGAACATCATGAATTATCAGGTAGAGCAAAAGATATAGGTTCTGCCGCAGTGATGCTAACAATGATAATGGCTGGCATAACATGGTTAATAATTTTAATTTAAAAAGGTAATAATAATGAGCGCATTAATTTGTGGATCGATGGCTTACGACACAATTATGGTTTTCCATGATAAATTTAAAAACCATATTCTTCCTGAAAAAGTTCACATGTTAAATGTTAGCTTTTTGGTGCCGACCATACGTCGTGAATTTGGCGGTTGTGCAGGAAATATTGCTTATAACCTTAAATTATTGGGTGAACAGCCTAATATTATGGCAACAGTCGGGCATGATTTTGAACCGTATGCACAATGGCTAAGCCAATGCCATATCTCAGATAAATTTATTAATAAATTAGACAGTGAGTTTACTGGGCAAGCTTATATTACAACGGATGAAGATGATAACCAGATTACCGCCTTTCATCCGGGTGCAATGAATGAATCACATTTGAATTCTGTGCCTGAGAATGAAGAAATCAGCATTGGCATTGTTTCTCCTGATGGTAAACAAGGCATGCAACAACATGCACAAGAATTTGTGGATGCCAATATCCCGTTTATTTTTGATCCAGGCCAGGGCATGCCTATGTTCAGTGGGGATGAGTTATTAGCGTTATTAGATTTAGCTACTTGGGCAACTTTTAATGATTATGAAGCAGCATTAATGCAAGAAACGACGGGTTTAAAGCTAGAGCAAATTGCTGAACGTGTTGAAGCATTGATTATTACGCTAGGCGGCGATGGTTCTAAAATTTATACGGAAGGTAAATGCATTGATATTCCTTCTGCTAAAGCAAAAGAACTTAATGATCCAACAGGCTGTGGTGATGCTTACCGAGCGGGGTTATTGTATGGCATTATGAATGAATACGAATGGGAAGACATAGGGCGTATTGCATCCTTATTAGGAAGCATAAAAATTGAACATCACGGTACGCAAAATCATACCTTTACGGTAGAGCAGTTTAAAGCACGTTATAAAGAAAGCTTTGATCGAGTTTTCTAACGTTCCATATGGAACTTGATTTTAAAGGAAGCGTTTTACTTTTTGCAGCATAAGTAAAACGCTTTTTTTATGACTTTAATAATCTTCTGATAACCCATGATGAAAATTTACTTAGCATTATTTAGCTTGCTTGCTCTTTTTCCTTTAACCATTTTTGCTCATGGTGTTGATGTAAATACTCAGCAATTTTTAGCAAATACACAAGGAACAGCGGTCGCGCCATTTATGTATATTGGTGCAAAACACATGCTGACAGGTTACGACCATCTTTTATTTTTATTGGGTGTTATTTTCTTTCTGTTTAGATCTAAAGACGTTTTTCTGTATGTTAGTTTATTTACTTTAGGCCATAGCCTAACTTTACTAACCGGCGTATTGGCGAATATTCAGGTAAACGCTTATTTAATTGATGCGATTATTGGTTTATCAGTCGTGTATAAAGGCTTTGATAATTTAGGGGGTTTTCAGAGGGTATTTGGTTTTCAACCGAATACTAAAATAGCGGTCTTAATTTTTGGCTTATTTCACGGCTTTGGTTTAGCCACTAAATTACAAGACTTTAAAATGCCGCAAGAAGGTTTATGGCAGAATTTATTGGCTTTTAATGTGGGGGTCGAGCTGGGACAAATATGTGCTTTATCTATTATTTTATTGCTGTTAAGTGTTTGGCGACGATTTGATAGTTACTTGTCATTTGCTGTCGTGAGCAATAGCTTTTTAATGACAGGCGGCTTACTTTTATTTGCTTATCAGATGATTGGGTTTTCTGTTAGTTGAAAAATGAGGTGCTTGCACACCTCAATCATAAAGCTTTAGTCGCCAAAAATACTCACTTCATGGCTGGTATCCGTTAAAGTGATGCTTTGCTCTACCCGGGGAAGGTGTTTTTGCAGGCCCAGCATGGTTTTTTCATTAATAATAAGCGGCGAAGTAATTGAGCCTTTAATAACGGGCTTATCAGCGTTTTCATCTGTTTTTTGTAAAATGATTAAGATAAACAGGTCAGTAGTACTTTCTAATTTTAATAAAGCCTCTTCTTCATCAGTAAGAATAAAACTATAGTTGATTTTAAAGTGCGATGGCTGCGCAACTGAAAATAATAGTTGATCATTATCAATAGACTGCATCCAGTAGACGACTTCACTACCTTCCTGGTGGAATAATTTAAAACGAGTATCGTTCTCAAAACCAGGGATTCCATAAGGGAAAGTGATTATTGTGTCTGCATCAACAGACTGCGTGCCCAGGAATGTAGATTTTATTTCCATTATTAAACGCCTTTATAGTGTATGAAACTGAAGCCTATCAATATAGAATAGGGTTATTAGGGTGAGTAGCTTTAGGGCTTAATATATCAGAAAACGAATAAAGGCTGTCTTTCTTTTATAAATTATAAGGTTTATTTTATTTATGCAAATACATTTGATTTCTGTGGGTCAGAAAATGCCTGGCTGGGTAAAGCAGGGCTATGAAGAATACGCTAAAAGAATGCCACGGGAATGTGAATTAGTTTTGAAAGAAATTCCGGCAGGAAAGCGCGGTAAGAATAGTGATCTTAAAAGAATTACGCGTGATGAAGGCGAGCGCATGTTGGCGGCATTACCTAAAAATTGCCATGTTGTTACCTTAGATATTCCAGGAAAAAACTGGACCACTCCTGACTTAGCTGTGGCAATGAAAGGCTGGTTAGATAATGGACAGGATGTGGCATTGTTAGTGGGTGGCCCAGAAGGCCTGGCTGATTCTGTTAAGCAATTAGCGCGACAGTCTTGGAGCTTATCAAAATTAACCTTTCCTCATCCGCTAGTGCGTATTGTTGTTGCAGAACAAATTTATCGTGCCTGGAGCATTATTAATAATCACCCTTATCATCGTTAAATTATGAAAAAACTTATTTTGGCCTCGGCATCACCCCGTAGAAGTGAGCTTTTAAAGCAAATCAATGTGGCGCATAGCATTCAAGTGGCTGATATTGATGAAACACCCTTGGCGCATGAAAAACCAGCGGATTATGTCTTACGTGTTGCTCATGAAAAATCACAGGCTATTTATCAGCAAGGTCATCATAATGCCGTAGTTTTAGCTGCTGATACGTCGGTTGTTTTAGGTGGGGAAATTATGGGTAAGCCTGAAAATTTAGAGCATGCGCTTATTATGCTTAGTGCTTTATCGGCTAATACACATAAGGTTTATAGTGCCGTGTCGGTGCGCGGGGCGCTGACTCAAGAAGTTGTTTGTGTTTCTGAGGTAACATTTCGGGGACTTTCAGAGCAAGAGATTATAAACTATTGGCACACAGGCGAACCAGCGGATAAAGCGGGTGCGTATGCGATACAAGGATTGGGCAGTGTATTTGTTCAATCAATACAAGGTAGCTTTTCTGGAATAATGGGCTTACCTTTATTTGAGACAGCACAATTACTAGCTAATGAAGGGATCAGCATATTCAATGAGTGAAGAAATCTTAATCAATGTAACTCCCCCTGAAACGCGTGTTGCAATCGCTGAAAATGGCATTATTCAAGAGATTATTATTGAGCGTACGCGCCAATTAGGCTTGGTAGGTAATATTTATAAAGGCGTTGTTTGTCGTGTCCTTCCCGGAATGCAGGCTGCTTTTGTAGAAGTTGGTTTGGAACGTGCGGCATTTCTACATTTATCTGATTTATCCAATGTAGAGTTAGAGAAAAAGAACTCTGAGAATATTGAAGATTATTTAAGCGAAAATCAAACTATTATTGTCCAAATTACTAAAGACCCCTTGGGTACAAAAGGCGCGCGCTTAACAACAGAAGTCTCTATACCTTCTCGGTACCAGGTTTATATGCCGGATGCCGAAAAAGGCGGTGTATCGAAGCGGATAGAGTGTGAAGCAGAACGTATTCGCTTAAGAAATTTTCAAGAAGCTTTTCAAGAAGAGCATCAATCAGGTGCTTTTATTGCTAGAACGGCTGCAGAGAGTGTTTCGGAAAGTGTTTTAGAATCAGATATGCTGTTTTTAATAAAGCTGTGGGGCTCTATTCAGGAGAAAATGGCTACTGCAGAGCATCGTAGCTTAATTCATAGTGACCTGCCTTTAAGCGTGCGAACTCTACGTGATTTGTATACTGAAAATATCGAAAAGATAAGAGTGGATTCGCGCAAAACGCATCAATTATTAATTGAATTTGCGACAGAATTTGTGCCCGATATGCTGCCCATTATCGAGCATTACAAAAATGAAAGGCCTTTATTTGATATTTATAATATTGAAGATGAAATTGAAAAAGCACTAGACCATAAAGTTAAATTAAAATCGGGTGGTCACTTAGTTTTTGATCAAACAGAAGCGATGACCACGGTTGATGTGAATACTGGCGGTTATGTGGGTGGAAAAAACTTAGCAGAGACTATTTTCAAAACTAATTTAGAAGCGGCACAAGCAATTTCACGCCAATTAAGACTGCGTAATTTAGGCGGCATTATCATCATTGATTTTATTGATATGCAAAGTGAAGAGCATAAGCAATCTGTGTTAGCTGCATTGGAACGAACTTTAGAAAAGTGTCATTCCAAAACTAAGATCACGGAAGTGTCTGTTTTAGGTTTAGTGGAAATGACACGAAAACGCACGCGTGAAAGTTTGGCGCATATTTTATGTGAGCCTTGTGAGGCGTGTGGTGGAAAGGGAGAGATTAAATCCGCAGAAACAATTTGTTTAGAAATCTTTCGTGAGGTGATACGGGAAGTTAGACAATATGATGTTGAGCAAATTTTAGTATTAGCTTCTAATGCGGTGGTGGAAAAGTTATTAGATGAAGAAGCGGATGTGCTTGCTGAGCTGGAAGCATTTTTAAAAATTCGCATTAAATTTAGAGCGGAGATTGAATATACTCAAGAGCAATATGATGTGGTGCCGCTATAAAAAAACAACTTCAACATAAATTGCAACGACTAGGGGTAATTGGCCTAGTTTTGTTTGCTGTCAGCATAAGTACAGCGCGTTTTGTTTTAACGAAAGTAGGGATGTATAAAGCAGAGCTTGAAACTGTGCTTTCTGAAGAGGTCGGTGCGCCTGTCAATATTGCTAACATGCGCGCCACACTGAACGGATTTATGCCTGAACTGGGTTTGTATCAATTACAAATCGCGGCGGCAAATAAAAAAACAGCTGTACAGCTTAAAGAAATTCAAATTGGCATTGATATTTTTAAGTTAATTTATAAGCCATGGATAGAGTCTTTAAAAATCAATTTAGTAGGGGCTAAGCTATCCGTTAAGCGCTTGGAATCAGGGGAAATTGCGATTGCTGGTTTACCTAGCCGTCCAGAAAATGACGAAGCCCCCCGGTGGTTGTTGCAAGCGAACCAATATAAAATAATTGATAGTGAAATTGAGTGGGAAGACAAAAAGCGTCACGCAAAAAAAATACTGCTTAAGCACGTTAATATGACGGTTAAGAATGAAGGTCTTCGGCATAAAATTGCGATTAACGCCGTATTGCCAGAAAACCTAGGAGCAGCACTGAGTTTGAAAATGGACTTTACTGGGGACATTTTTACGGCGAAAAGCGTGAATGCAAGATTTTTTGCTCATGGCTTGAATATCAATTTTAGCGAAATAGCATCAGGAGATTTACCTTTTAATTTTTCTTTTGTGCGTGGGCGAGGTGATTTTTCTTTATGGAGCCATTGGCAAGAAACACAAATGGTTGATTTAAGTGGATCAATACAGCTAAGGAATGGCTTATTACAAAGTAAAAGCACGAAGCAAAAAGAATTACACTTAGACAAGATTAATTTAAATTTAAAATTACAAAAACAAGATGGCTGGAAACTGGCGATCGAAAATAGCCAACTAAGTTCTCATGGTATTAGTTTAAGGATTCCTAAGCTCGCCTTATCGTTACAGCAAAATGATGAAGGGGAACTAACTAAATTTGCGGCCAATGTGCCGTATTTAAATTTAGGGCATATTAGCAAAGTAATTAACCGGAATTCATTGCTACCTAAGGCTATAAAAGGGCCGGCAAAAGAAATGGGTTTAGAAGGTGTCGTTAGCTCATTAAAAATAGTGACGGACTTAGAAGAAGCAACGTTTTCTATTGATGGTGTATTACGCAAGCTGAGTTTTAAAGGTTATAAAGGAGTGCCTGGTGTACAAAACTTAGCCTTAAGTTTGCAAGGCACGGAATCAGCGGGAAAAATAAACCTTGCGGCAGAACAAGTAGGTCTGCATTTTCATCATTTATTTCGTGCGCCCTTATACTTTAAGCAAGCTAAAGGTGATGTTTTTTGGCGCAAGCAAGAGAATTCATGGCAGCTTAGCAGTGCGGCAGTACAGTTAAATACGCAAGACATAAAAACGAAAAGTCGGTTTGATTTATTACTACCGGCAGATAAGACTCCGGCAGAAATCAACTTACAAAGTTATTTTTATGAAAGCCGTAATGCTAGAACGGTGCTTAAATATTTACCTGTCGGTATTATGCATAATAAAGTGGTCACTTGGCTTGATCATGCATTTTTAGGGGGCGATATTGATCAAGGGGCTGTTGTTTTACGAGGCCCATTCAAGGGCTTTCCTTATACTGACCAGCAAGGCGTGTTTGAGGTTTTATTTGATGCACAAAGAGTTGATTTGCACTATGGCGATGGCTGGGAAAACATACAAGATATAGATGCCAAAATTCGCTTTTTTGCCAACAGCTTCACGGCTGACATCAGTAAAGGGACAGCTAATAAAGCAACAATTAAAACAGCTCATATTGCAATTGATTCATTGACCACCAGTGATTATTTAACCATTGAAGGAGAGGTCGACGCGGAGTTATCAGGCGCGATTAATTTTTTAAAGAATAGCCCGTTCAATAAAGAGGCGACTCAACTAGATAGGTACTTTGCAATGCAAGGAGATGCCGCATTAAAATTAGATTTAAGTATTCCTTTAAGAGGAGCTACAACTAAAGCTTCTGTTGATGTTGTCATAAAGAATGCAGCCGCGGAAGTGTTGCCTTCACATATCCAGTTTAAGCAATTGAATGCTGTTTTACATATAACAGAAGATTCGATAGTCAGTGATAGCTTTAATGCTGAGGTTTTCTCGTTCCCTATAGAGGGTCGAATTAATAGTGATACTAATAATATTTATGCTGATTTAACAGGTGCAGTTAATATCGAGCAATTAGCGAATTATCAGCAAAATGATTTTTGGCAATATGCAAAAGGGGAGACAAAATACCAGGTAAGCCTACAGGTGCCTAAAAACACAGAGGATGTTAGCCGATTAAAAATTAGCTCAGATTTAAAAGGCATTGATTTGGAGTTTGCGCCGTTTGCAAAAACAGCTGAGCAAGAAAATCAACTTTCTACTGAGATTTATATGAATGAAGCGGGCGTTTATGGCGCGCATTTTATTTACGACAATCAAATATCAGTCAAAAACAGTTTAGATATTAATATTAAACAAATTGACTCAAATTGGCAGGGTTTATTTTATAGTCCCTTTGCCCAAGGAAGCTTTTTTTCACCTGTTGAAAAAGGGGAGCCTGTACAGCTAGGCTTTAAATTAGAACGTTTAGACTTATCGGCATTGGCAGAGTTAAACTCAAAACCCAGTGAAAAAAGTAATGCCCGGTTTTTGGTGAATAAATTACCAGAAATCAACCTAGAGAGTAAGGAAACCTTTTATCAAGACCAAGATTACGGTGTATTAAATTTACAAACTGCGCCAATGGAAGAAGGTTTAGTCATTAAAAATGTCAGTTTAAGTAGTACTGAAAGTCAGTTGAAATTTTCGGGTGAATGGTTGCAAAAAGAGCAGGATAAAACGCGCATTACAGGGACGTTTGAGCATAAAAATTTAGGTAGACTTCTTAAAGATTTAGATCTATCAGAAAACTTATACAAAAGTTACGCGGAGTTTAAGTTTGATTTTAACTGGGGTGATGCACCGCATAAGGTATCTAATGAAAATATTTCAGGCATGCTTAATGCAAATTTAGCAGATGGACGTTTATTAGCTGTTGAGCCAGGGCTAGGTCGTATTTTAGGAGGACTAGATACCTGGAAGTTAATGGATCGATTGAAGTTTGATTTTTCAGATATTGCTCTAGAAGGCTTGAGCTATACAGAATTATCTGGGGACCTTACTTTAAATAAAGGCAAAGTAGCGACAGATAAGTTATATATTAATGCGATGCCTGCACAAATTAATATTTCAGGTGAGACGCACTTGGCGACCAAAGAGCTAAGCCTGAAGGCGACAGTACTGCCCAAGTTTCCTATAGCTGGTACAATCATTGGCAAAATTGCTAACTCGGTGACTGAAGCGATTGTCGGTGATGAACATGCCGCGGGTTTATTGCTGAGCTTACAATACGACATTGCTGGGACATGGGACGAGGTCGAAGTGGAACGCCTTTTTATGCCATTCCAGCAAAACCAAAGCAAAAAGAACATTAAGCCAGTAAATGGCGTAATACCGGCGCAAGAAAGCCAAACAAAAGAGTAGTTTTATATTTAAGAGATCCATGATATGAGTTTATGTGCAGCCATTCAAATGGCATCCTGTCCTAATGTGAATTCCAACTTAATAGAAGCAGAGCGCCTTATTGCGGAAGCTGTCAAAGCGGGTGCAAAATTAGTGGCGTTACCAGAGAATTTTGCTTTGATGGGCAATGATGAATTTGACAAAATTAAGCATAAAGAGCAGCAAGGGTCAGGGCTTATACAAGATTTTTTAGCCAGCACGGCGAAAAAATATGCAGTCTGGATTTTTGCAGGAACTCTGCCGATAGCCGACCCAGAAAATGCACAAAAAGTATTTGCAAGCTGCTTGGTTTATAACTCAGTTGGCGAGCAAGTTGCACGTTATGACAAGGTTCATTTATTTGATGTCAAAGTGCCTGGAAGTAACGAAGAATATAAAGAATCAGCGAGTATTAGTTTTGGCGATAAGCCTCTAGTGGTTGATACGCCTTTTGGGAAAATAGGCATCGCAGTTTGTTACGACTTACGTTTTCCTGAATTCTTTCGCACTTCATTAGATAAAGGGGTGGAGATTTTTATAGTCCCTTCAGCGTTCACAGAAAAAACAGGGGCAGCGCATTGGGAATTATTACTCCGCGCCCGAGCGGTAGAAAACCTTTGTTATGTGATTGCGCCCAATCAAGGGGGCTTTCATATTAATGGTCGCCAAACTTATGGGCATAGTATGGTGATTGATCCTTGGGGCACTATTTTAGATTGTCATATTCATAACTCAGGCTTTGCCATTGCTGATATTGATCTGCCGCGCTTACATAAAACACGGGAATCATTCCCTGTACTTCAACACCGCCAAGTGGTCTGCAAATAAATGCAAGAAAATACAAATTTACAATTAGCTAAACAAGCACTACTGTTACCAACAGGCTTACAAGAAAGCGATATTCATCGAGTGATGGATCAATTAATGACGGGGGCTGTTGATGGGGGTGATATTTACTTTCAAGCCAGTCACTTTGAGTCTTGGGTGCTAGAAGATGGCATTATTAAAGAGGGTAGTCATAGCATAGAGCAAGGCGCAGGTGTGCGAGCTTTGTCAGGAGAGAAAACGGGTTTTGCTTATAGCGATAAAATCGAATTAGATGTTTTATTAAATGCGGCAAAAAATGTGCGCGCAATTGCAAGGCAAGGGCAAAATAGAAAGCTAGCGGTAGCGAGTGGTGGAAAGCCAGCAGCACAGCTTTATGCCCCTCTTAACCCATTGCGGTCTTTACAAGACCAAGAAAAAGTCGACTTTCTGCATCGTATTGATATCGCAACACGGCAATTGGATACGCGTATTGAGCAGGTTATTGTCAGTATGGTTGGCGTGCAAGAGCATATTTTAATTGCCAATGCGGGCGACTCATTAGTTGGTGATGTACGTCCTTTAGTGCGCATGAATGTTAGTGTGATTGTTGAAGAAAATGGTGAGCGAGAGCAAGGAAGTATGGGCGGCGGCGCACGTTCAGATTACAGTTACTTTTTAGATGAAGACAAAGCGATGTCTTACGCAAAAGAAGCGGTTAGGTTGGCCTTAGTGAATTTAGAAGCTATCCCTGCACCAGCAGGGACAATGCCGGTTGTATTGGGCGCAGGTTGGCCGGGTATTTTATTGCATGAAGCAATAGGTCACGGCTTAGAAGGTGATTTTAACCGTAAAGAGACATCTGCCTTTAGCGGTAGAATAGGCGAACGAGTTGCTTCGTCGCTTTGTACGATTGTAGATGACGGTACTTTAGAAGGTCGACGAGGTTCTTTGTCGGTTGATGATGAAGGGACGACAACGCAGTGTACAACCTTGATAGAAAATGGAGTTTTAAAGGCCTATATGCAAGATAAGTTGAATGCACGCCTTATGGGAACGCAATCAACAGGCAATGGGCGACGTGAATCTTATGCGCATACACCCATGCCACGTATGACCAATACTTATATGTTGGCTGGTGAAAGTGAGCCAGAGGAGATTATTGCTTCAGTTAAAAATGGTTTATACGCGAAAAACTTCTCTGGTGGTCAAGTGGATATTACTTCAGGAAAATTTGTTTTTTCTGCGAGTGAAGCTTATTTGATTGAAGATGGCAAAATTACCCAAGCAGTCAAAGGGGCAACTTTAATTGGTAATGGCCCAGAAGTATTAACACGTGTCAGCATGGTTGGGAATGATTTGGAACTGGACAGTGGTGTAGGAACCTGTGGCAAAGAAGGGCAAAGTGTTCCTGTTGGTGTTGGGCAACCCAGCTTAAAAATTGATAGCCTCACCGTAGGCGGAACACAGGTCTAAGTGTCTTAAAACCTCCTCAATGTCTTATAAAAATACTATGCAAACTCAAGAAGAAATTAAAAAACTCGAAGCCATTATTCAGGAATCTTTAGCAGAAGCTAAAAAGCAAGGCGCAACGGATGCTAGCTCGGGCTTAAGTGTGGATACCGGGCTATCGGTTAATGTTCGTTTAGGCGAAGTGGATACGATAGAGCATCATACCTCTCAAGGCTTAGGTATTACGGTGTATTTTGGTCAGAAAAAAGGTTCGGCAAGTAGTACGGACTTATCGCCTAAATCTATCAAAGAAACCGTTTCTGCTGCATGTAGCATTGCGCGTTATACCAATAAGGACCAATATGCTGGTTTACCGAGTGCAGATAGGTTAGCAACAGAGTTTAAGGACCTAGATTTATATCACCCTTGGCAATTAGAAGCAGATGCCGCAGTGGATATCGCCATTAGTTGCGAAGATAGTGCGCGACAGTTTACTGAAATTAGTAATTCAGAAGGTGCTTCGGTTGATAGTTTTTCGGGCTTGCATGTGTTTGGTAATAGCCTGGGTTTTTTACAAGGTTACGCGACAACTCGTCACTCAATTAGCTGTTCGGTATTGGGTGAGAAAGATGGCAATATGGAGCGTGATTATTGGTATTCGGTGGTTAGAAATCAGCAAGATTTAGAGTCAGCAGAGCAAATAGGTAAGAAAGCAGCCGAAAGAACCATAAAACGCTTAGGTGCTCAGCATTTAAGCACACGAAAAGCGCCTGTGTTATATGCAGCCGAAGTAGCTGGTGGTTTGATTGGCTCATTACTAGCTGCAATCAGTGGCAGTAGCTTATATCGTAAATCTTCTTTTTTATTGGATAGCTTAAACTCACAGTTATTTCCTGAGTTTATGCATATTTACGAGCAACCACACCTTTTAGGGGCTTTAGGTAGTGCTATGTACGATGCCGAAGGTATCGCCACACAAGCGCACGATATTATTAAAGATGGCGTATTACAAACCTATTTATTAAGTAGTTATGCGGCTCGTAAACTTGGTATGGAAAGTACGGGGCATGCCGGTGGTGTACGCAATCTTAGCGTGCAAAGCGGTGATCAAGACTTTAAGCAGCTATTAAAAACCATGGATACGGGCTTGTTGGTTACAGAACTCATGGGGCAGGGCGTTAACCCCGTTACCGGTGATTATTCGCGTGGTGCATCGGGTTTTTGGGTAGAAAATGGCATTATTCAGTACCCAGTTGAAGAAATTACTATTGCAGGTAATTTAAAAGATATGTTCCAGCATATTGTTGCTGTGGGTAATGATATTGATTACCGTGGCAATGTGCGTATAGGCTCTGTTTTAATCGAAGAAATGGCGATTGCAGGCGAATAGAAAATCATAACCATATATTAATTTAGGAAAACATCATGGCGTACACGATTTATTTATCAGGTGAAATTCACAGTGATTGGCGCGAGCAAATCAAACAAGGCATTGCAGAATCTAATTTAGACATCGAAGTCTTAAGCCCTATTACGGATCATGATGAAAGTGATAATGTGGGCGATAAAATTTTAGGCGAAGAAGACAAACCGTTTTGGAAAGATCATAAGGCGGCCAAAATTAATGCTATTCGTACTCAAAGTTATATTTCTCGCTCCGATGTCGTTGTTGTTCGATTTGGTGATAAATACCGCCAATGGAACGCGGCTTTTGATGCAGGTATGGCAAATGGATTAGGTATTCCTGTGATTGTGATGCACTCAGAAGAATTGACGCATCCATTAAAAGAAGTGGATGCAGCAGCTTATGCAGTGACCGAAACACCACAGCAAGTTGTCGATATTTTAAAGTATATTGCGCAAGAATAGCTAAATGTGACTGATGACAGTATAAAGTGCTGGGTGTTATGTATTCTGAATAACGACTTAATTACATATATTTAAATGATACGAATTTATTTATTATTAGCCATTATTGCTATTTGTTATTGGGTTATTTGTTTCTCGAAAAAAACAGCTAGCGAGCGAAAGCAGTATACAAAGCGCAGTTTTTATATGCTGCTGGTGTTTATTTTTCTTGCGTTAGCATTAATGGGGCGATTGCACTGGTTAATTGCTGCATTAGGTGGCTTAGTGGCTGTTGTGTTGCGTTTTTTGCCTGTTGCTTTGCGTTATATGCCGCAGATACAGAAAATAATTCAGCTCTTTTACCAGTCTAAATTTTCAACAAATAAGCCTAATCAGGCAGCAAAACCATCAGCTAATTTAAGCAAACAAGAAGCTTGTGATATTTTAGGGGTTGCGGTAACGGCAACGAAACAAGATATTATTGATGCGCATCGAAAGCTTATGCTTAAAAATCACCCGGATCGTGGTGGGTCTGCTCATTTGGCAGCCCAAATTAATCAAGCAAAAGACAGTCTGCTACAAAAATAAAATGGCCCAATAATGAGTCTTATTAAGCATATTTGTTGTGGACTTTTCAGAAAGTCACTTCACCAAGTCTTAGTCAATTCAAAGCTTAATCTGGTTTTGGTGATTATTTAGTTGTGGCTAGGTAATGCTTATGAGGCTGCTTCTTTTGTTAGTGGTGAGTTTTTGTTTACTGGCCTGTTCTGGTTCTCCAACAAGAACGCGTGATTTAAAGGGTGCTAGGTATTATATTGTTGAGGCAGGGGATACCTTGTACTCAGTCGGCTTTAGAACTGGGTTTGGTTATAAAAAAATAGCCAGGTGGAATGGCATTCGCTCTCCTTATAAGTTGAGTGTTGGTAAAAAATTAAAACTCTATAGTCCAAGTAAAAAGAAAAGTAAGTGGAAAAAGCCAGTTAAGAAAAAAGGGACTAAGAAAAAATCGACTAAGAAAAAACCGGCGGTGACGTATAGTACGAAACTAAAAAAACTCTATTGGCGCTGGCCTGTAAAAGGGCGGGTTATTGATGGTTTTAGTGGGACAGATAAAAAAGGTATTAATATTGCCGGAAAGGTAGGTAGAAAGATTAGGGCTGCTGAATCAGGGGTGGTTGTGTATAGCGGCAGTAGTTTGGTGGGCTATGGACGGTTATTAATTATTAAGCATAATTATCTGTATTTGAGTGCTTATGCGCAAAACCGACGATTGTTGGTTAAAGAAGGGCAAAAAGTTAAGCGGGGCCAGGTGATTGCAGAGATGGGTGTTGGGGTGAGTGCTAAGCCTTTATTGCATTTTGAGATTCGGCGTAATGGGAATCCGGTTAACCCAATGAAGTATTTGCCGCGCTAAGAATTCGGTATTGATTTTTTCTAACTGAAAATAACAGCTTATAAAATATCAATACCGAATTCTTTCAATAAAGTGATCAGTTTGATTAGAGGTAGGCCAATAAGTGAATTGGGGTCGTTGCTTTCAATGCGTTTAAAAAGCGCAATACCTAAGCCTTCAGATTTAAAGCCTCCAGCGCAGTTATAGGGTTTTTCCTGCTCAACATAATTGTTTATTTCTTGCTTGCTTAGTGATTTAAAATGCACTGTACTACAGTCGATATCGGTTTTTAATACCTGGGTTGCGCTATTTAAAACACATAAGCTGGTATGAAATTCAATGGATTGCCCTGAAGAGTCTTGTAGTTGCTGAATGGTGTTTTGTTTATTGCCCGGTTTACCCAGTTGTTGACCCTTTAATATAGCAACTTGATCGGAAGCAATAATAATATGTTGCGGGTATTGCTTGGCGAGAGCGAGTGCTTTTTCTTTAGCTAAACGTAAGGCTAATTGAGGTGCTGTTTCATTTTCTTGCGTTTGCTCGTTTATGTTGGGGGATGCGCAAGTAAAATCTAAGTTTAATTTTTCTAAAAGCTGTTTTCGGTAGGGAGAGCTTGAGGCTAAAAGGATCTTCTGATTTTGCATAAGAGACTTATTGACAAAAAGGTATGAAAACGGCTATTATTGCACAGTTATGTTAGATCAATTACCCGAACTTATAGACCCTGTTGTTTTTGCCGAGCGTACAAGTCATCTTGTAGGTAGTGTTAAGTTTCAACGGATGAATCGCTTATCTGAATTCCTTTTTGATAAAGAGGGGGAGATGAAAGTTGATTTGCACTTTTATAAAGAAGGTAAAGTTCCTACTATTGAAGGACATATTGAAGGACATTTAAATCTTATTTGCCAAACTTGTTTGCAGTCACTTCCTTGGGATGTGCGTAAAGAAGTCAAAATAGGCATGGTACAAACAATGGAGCAAGCAGATCGTCTTGAAGATGGTTTGGAGCCTATGTTGATTACCGAAGGTAAGGTGTCGTTTCCAGGTATCGTTGAGGATGAAGTAATTATTGCTCTCCCTGACTATCCTAGGCATGCAGAAGCTTGTATGCAATATACAAATGTAGAATTTGTAGAACCTGAAAAAAGTGAGGATGAACCTGACAATCCCTTTTCTGTTTTAGCTAAACTTAAAAATACTGGAGCCCAATAATGGCAGTTCAAAAAAGTAAAGTAACACGTTCAAGACGTGGTCAACGTCGTTCACACGACTCATTAACATCTAAGACTTTGTCTCAAGATCCTACAACAGGCGAGACTCACTTGCGTCATCATGTAACGCCAGACGGTTACTTTAAAGGTCGTCAAATCGTTGCTTCTGACGAAGACTAAATAATGATTTGCACAGTCTTGATTGTGTAACGAGTTGTTTGAAAAGCCGGGCTATATGTCCGGCTTTTTTATAAGAATTTTTTGGAGTTTTAGGTCGCGTGAGTTTAATGATTTCAATTGATGCTATGGGTGGGGATCATGGCGTTGATACAACGGTCCCTGCTTCTTTAGACTGTTTGCGTAATAACCCTGCATTACAGTTAATTTTAGTCGGTGATGAGCAAGTCTTGCAGCCGTTGCTTGAGACAGCGATGCTTGAATTCAAAGGCCGCTTATCCATTCAACATGCCTCAGAGCAAGTTGAAATGCATGAGTCGCCTGCCAAAGCGTTAAGGCTTAAAAAAGATTCTTCAATGCGGGTGGCTATTAATTTAGTCAAAGATGGCAAGGCTGATGCTTGTGTTAGTGCAGGGAATACTGGTGCGCTAATGGCCACGGCTAAATTTGTTTTGAAAATGATTCCTGGTATTGATCGCCCGGCAATTATGTCCTCTATGCCCTCTATTTTTGGCCATACGCATGTGCTAGATTTAGGTGCAAATGTCGATAGTTCGGCTGAAATCTTATTGCAATTTGCGATTATGGGAACTGAGGTGGTTAAAGCTTTGGAGGATATTGCTGAGCCGAAAGTGGGCTTACTCAATATTGGTGAAGAAGACAGTAAAGGTAATGAGCAAGTCAAAGCAGCGGCTAAATTATTAGAAACATCAGATTTAAATTACATCGGTTATGTTGAAGGAAATTCACTCAATGCCGGTGATAAAAAAGTAGATTTAATTGTTTGTGATGGTTTTGTGGGAAATATTGCACTGAAATCGATTGAAGGTGCGGCGAAAATGATTACCTCGGTAATGAAGGACGCATTTGGCAAAAATATATTTACTAAATGCGCAGCAATTATTTCTTACCCTATCTTAAAAGCGATTAAAAATAGAATTGATCCACGCTTACACAATGGTGCAAGCTTTTTAGGTGTAAAAGGCTTGGTGATTAAAAGTCATGGCGGAGCGGATGCTATTGCATTTAAAACAGCTATTCATGTAGCTGAAGTGGAAGTTGATAAAAAAGTTATTCAAAAAATTAGCGAGCATGTCGAGTTAACGCTTAGTCAGAGAGAAAACGCATGACACAAAACGCAAAAGTAATAGGAACAGGCGGGTATTTGCCTGAAGAAATAAGAACTAATGAACATATTTCGGAAACGGTAGATACTTCAGATAGCTGGATTTTTGAGCGTACAGGAATTAGAAATCGTCGTATTGCAGCTGAGCATGAAACAACCTCAAGCATGGCAGAAATTGCTGCTAGGCAAGCGATTGAAATGGCTGGTATTGAAGCAGACGAAATTGATTTAATCATTGTTGCAACAGGGACCCCAGAAAATGTTTATCCTGGAACGGGTTGTGTTTTACAGCATCGCTTGGGCATTAAAAAAGGCGTGGCCTTTGATATACAGGCGGCGTGTTCAGGTTCTATTTTTGGTTTAGATATGGCCAATAATTATATTAAATCTGGCGCCGCAAAAACGGTTTTAGTCGTTGGTACTGAAATTAATTCACGTATTACTGACTGGACAGATCGTGGTACCTGTATTTTATTTGGTGATGGTGCAGGGGCTGTTTTATTGCAAGCATCGGATGAATCGGGTGTGCTATCAACGCATATTCATTCAGACGGCCAGTATGAAGATTTATTAAATTGCCCAAACCCACAAGCATCAACAAGTGATGATACTTCGGGTTATATTTCTATGAAAGGCAACGAAGTTTTCAAAGTAGCGGTGAATACTTTAGGGCGCATTGTTGATGAAACTTTAGCTGCCAATAATATGCAAAAATCGGATATCGACTGGCTAGTGCCGCACCAAGCGAATATTCGGATTATTGCAGCAACTGCTAAAAAATTAAAAATGTCCATGGATCATGTCGTCGTCACAGTTGAAGAGCAAGGAAATACATCCTCAGCATCAGTATTATTAGCCTTTAATGAGGCGGTAAGAGATGGGCGTATTCAGCGTGGTCAAACTGTCTTGTTAGAAGCATTTGGTGCTGGTTTTACATGGGGTGCTGCCCTAATTAGATATTAGAAGGTTTTTATGACTGAACAAAATAAACAATTAGCTTTTGTCTTTCCAGGGCAAGGGTCGCAGTCGGTAGGTATGTTGGCAGAATTGTCTGATAGCTACCCTGAAGTTACACAGACGTTTGCAGAAGCTTCAAAAGTTTTAGGATTTGATTTATGGCAAATGGTCAGTGAAGGGCCTGCTGAAGAATTGAATCAAACGCATAACACACAACCAGCAATGCTGGCTGCCGGTGTTGCATTGTGGCGAATTTGGAATGCAAAATCAGATGTTAAGCCTGCGTTTATGGCAGGGCATAGCTTAGGTGAATACACGGCATTAGTTTGTTCTGGTGTATTAGCATTTGAAGATGCCATCGCATTAGTAGCAGAGCGTGGTAAATTAATGCAAGAAGCAGTTCCTGCAGGCGTTGGCGCAATGGCGGCTATTCTAGGTTTGGCTGATGATCAGGTTATTCAAGTCTGTGCAGATGCTGCACAAGGTGAAGTTTGTTCTGCGGTGAATTTTAATTCAACGGGGCAAGTGGTTATCGCTGGGCATAATGATGCGGTTGAAAGAGCGATGATTGGGGCTAAGGAAGCGGGCGCTAAACGTGCTGTTAAATTGCCTGTTAGTGTGCCGTCACATTGTGCATTAATGGAAGGTGCAGCAGACAAGTTAGCTGAAAAAATGCAGAAAATTACATTTTCTGAACCCAATGTTGTGTTATTGCATAATGTCGATGTTGCCGCGCATGTGCAAGCGGATGAAATTCGTCAAGTTGTTAAAGAGCAGTTATTTAAACCAGTTCGTTGGGTTGATACTATTAATGCATTGGTTGAGCAGGGTGCGACAACGGTTGTTGAAATGGGGCCTGGAAAAGTTTTACTGGGCTTAAATAAGCGTATTGTTAAATCAGCAACACATTTCACCGTTAATAATCCAGATACTTTAAATACACTATTGGAGCAATATTCAAATGACTAAAAAAGTAGCTTTAGTAACAGGAGCAAGTCGCGGTATTGGTCGCGCGATTGCTGAAAAATTAGTAGAAGATGGTTTTTTTGTTGTCGGTACAGCTACGTCGGATAAAGGTGGTGAAGCGATTTCTACTTATTTAGCAGAGGGCGGGAAAGGCATGAAATTAAATGTCGCTGATCCTGATTCTATTGCTGAAGTATTAAAAGCAATTGCTGATGAATATGGTGTGCCAGCTGTACTAGTGAATAATGCAGGGATTACGCGCGATAACTTATTAATGCGTATGAAGGATGATGAGTGGGATGATATTATCAATACCAACTTAACGTCTATCTTTAGAATGAGCAAAGCAGTTTTACGCGGTATGATGAAAGCAAGAACGGGGCGTATTATTAATATTGCTTCTGTTGTTGGTTCTACTGGTAATGCAGGGCAAGCAAACTATGCAGCGGCTAAAGCTGGGATGCTAGGCTTTACTAAGTCGATGGCAAAAGAAGTCGGTTCACGTGGTATTACGGTTAACTCAGTTGCTCCAGGTTTTATTGATACTGATATGACCAATGAGTTATCAGAGGATATTAAAGCAACTTTATTAGCAGGTATTCCTTTAGCACGATTAGGTGATGCGAAAGAGATTGCTAATGCGGTGGCATTTTTAGCCTCAGAGGGAGCGTCATACATTACTGGCGAAACATTACATGTTAATGGCGGTATGTATATGGCTTAAATTTATGTTATTTACATAAATTTAAAGTATAATTGCAGCGCTTGTAGGTTTTTACCTGCAAGCATTCAAATAATTTAATAATAAAAAGTGATGTTGTATTGATTAATCACGGCATCTATCTAAAGGAAATATAATATGAGTAACATTGAAGAGCGCGTAAAGAAAATTGTTGCTGAGCAACTAGGTGTTAAAGAAGATATCGCTAACGATGCATCATTTATTGATGATTTAGGTGCTGATTCACTAGATACAGTTGAGCTAGTAATGGCTTTAGAAGAAGAATTCGAATGTGAAATTCCTGATGATGATGCTGAAAAAATTACAACAGTTCAACAAGCAGTAGATTACGTAAACGCTAACGGTTAATTTCTTAGACCGTTACTGAATTAATGGGTAATAGATCTATTGCCCATTAATACCATTTCTTTCTTTTAAAATTCATTTAGGACCATTCCATTGAGTAAACGTCGCGTTGTTATTACGGGTTTAGGTGCTATTACGCCTATTGCTAACACTGTTTCAGAAACTTGGGACGGTATTATTAATGGCAAAAGTGGTATTAGCCAAATTGATTCCTTTGATATTTCAGGCCATGCAACCCAGTTTGGTGGTGTGATTAGAAATTTTGATATTAGTGAATACATTCCAGCAAAAGATGCCAAGCGTATGGATGGTTTTATTCATTATGGAATTGCAGCAGGTTGCCAAGCGATTGATGATTCTGGCTTGGAAGTAACCGATGAAAATGCAGAAAGAATTGGCGTTGCAATAGGCTCAGGAATTGGAGGCATTACAGGCATTGAAGATTGCCGTATGACCTTTGAAAAAGGTGGTGCACGTCGCATTTCACCTTTCTTTGTACCTGGCAACATTATTAATATGATTTCTGGGAACCTTGCCATTAAATATGGTTTAAAAGGGCCTAATTTCGCTATCGTAACAGCATGTTCAACAGGAACACACTGTATCGGTGATGCGATGCGCAAAATTCAATACGGCGATGCCGATGTCATGGTTGCAGGTGGTGCAGAAAAATGTACTTCATCGATTACCGCGATGGGTGGTTTTTCTTCAGCAAAAGCCTTATCACGTAGAAATGATGACCCTCAAGCAGCAAGTCGCCCTTGGGATAAAGATCGTGATGGCTTTGTACTCAGTGATGGTGCCGGTGTTGTGGTACTTGAAGAGTTAGAGCATGCCAAAGCACGTGGCGCAAAAATTTATGCTGAAGTGGTTGGTTATGGAATGAGTGGCGATGCTTATCACATGACAACACCATCAATTGGCGGTGAAGGTGCAGCACGTTGTATGAAAAATGCAATGAAAGATGCCGGTGTTAATGCCACTGATATTGATTATATCAATGCACATGGAACATCAACACCTGCAGGCGATGTGGGTGAGACACAAGCAATGAAAGCGGCCTTAGGTGATCATGCTTATAACATAGCAGTCAGCTCTACTAAATCAATGATTGGTCACTTGTTAGGTGCAGCGGGTGGTATTGAGGCAGTGCTAAGTGCTTTGACTATTAAAGAGCAAATTGCACCTGCAACAATCAACTTAGATAACCAAGATCCAGAGTGTGATTTAGATTACGTTGCGAATACTGCGCGTAACATGAAAATTGATACGGCTATTTCTAATTCATTTGGTTTTGGTGGCACAAATGGTTCATTAGTCTTTAAAAAGTACTCAGAATAATAAAAAGGTGGTAGTGAGTGATACTGATTAACGGTAAGCAAACTACGACAATCGAAGCAACAGATCGTGGCCTACATTATGGCGATGGTCTGTTTGAAACGATAGAAGTTATTAATGAACAGCCTGTTTTTCTAACTCAGCATTTAATGAGATTAGAAGCAGGCTGTTTTGTTTTAAAAATTCCCTTTCCTAAAAAAATACTGCTGGTAAGTGAAGTGCAGCAGCTGTGTAAAGATATAGCGCATGGCGTTATTAAAATAATGCTCACACGGGGTACTGGTGGGCGAGGTTATCGTCAACCTGAAGTGATTAATAGCACTCGCTATATTGCCTTACATCCTTATCCTCATTATCCAGAAAACTATCAACAACAAGGCATTAAGGCGCGATTTTGCGATACCCGCTTGGGCTTGAATCCTTTATTATCTGGCTTAAAACATAATAACCGCCTAGAGCAAGTATTGGCGCGTTCTGAATGGCAAGATGAAGTTCAAGAAGGCTTGATGCTAAATATTAACGGCGATGTCATTGAAGGAACTATGAGCAATTTATTTATTATTAAAAATAATATTGTTTATACCCCCAAGTTAGATCAATCCGGCATTAAAGGTATCATCAGGGATATTATTATAGGCTTGTGTCATACGCATAAAATTTCTGTGCAAGTTATCGATATGAACGTTGATTTTGTTCGCACAGCGGATGAGTTATTTGTCACAAATTCGGTGATTGGTCTGTGGCCCATTACAAAATTACAAGATAAGAGCTATCCCATTGGGGAGCAGACGACATCTTTAATAAAATATTTTAATCAGTTTAAACAGCAAGGAATAGAGGGGTGATTGTGCGGTTGTTTGCTGTGTTAACGCTTGCTGTAACTTTGCTGTTTGCTGGCGTATGGCTTGAGTATAGTCGTTTTTTAGAGCGGCCGATGATTACTGAGAAACCTGTGATTTTAGAAGTTGTTAAAGGTAGTTCACTGAATAGCATTATTAAGCGCCTAAACTATCAAGTACCTAAAATTGCACTGGATTATATTTGGTTTAGAATTTTGGCGCGTAGCGAAGGTTTAGGGACACATTTGCAAGTCGGGGAGTATAAGCTTGCAGTAGGTTTAACGCCATTAGCTTTTTTACAGCAACTTAGTGAAGGTAAAGTCATTAAGCGCAGCTTGACTTTTCCTGAAGGCTGGACCTTTAAACAAATACGCCAGGTTTTAGCTGAGAATGAATATTTAGTGCATAGCATTAAAGGTTTGACTGATCTTGACGTTCTAAAAAAAATAGGCAGTCAAAGAACTCACCCTGAAGGGTTATTTTTTCCAGATACTTATCAATTTACAAAAAATACCAACGATATAGCGATACTTAAACGGGCGTACCAAAAAATGCAGACTGTTTTGCAAACGCAGTGGCAGCAGAAAGAGCAAGGTTTACCACTAAAAACACCGTATGAAGCTTTGATTTTGGCTTCTATCGTAGAAAAAGAAACCGGCGTTGCTTCAGAACGTCCTGCGATTGCAGGTGTTTTTACTCGTCGATTAAAAATAGGCATGCGTTTACAAACAGATCCAACGGTTATTTATGGCATGGGGGAGCGCTATAAAGGGAATATACAGCGTAAAGATTTAAGCGCTTTAACTGCTTATAATACCTATAGAATTAATGGCTTACCGCCTACGCCGATTGCCATGCCTGGAAAAGAAGCGATTTATGCTGCTTTACATCCTGCGCAGGGCAATAGTCTTTATTTTGTTGCCAATGGAGATGGGAGTCATATTTTTTCAGCCACATTACGCCAGCATAATAATGCGGTTAATCAATACCAAAGGAAGCGTCGATAATGCAAGGTAAATTCATTACGCTAGAGGGCGGTGAGGGCGGTGGTAAAAGCACGAACTTAAAGTATATTGAACAGCTGTTATTGAAAGAGGGTTTTTCTGTTGTTATGACGCGAGAGCCGGGAGGCACGAAATTAGCAGAAAATATTCGTCAACTGTTATTAGATAAGGCGCAAGAAGAAATTTCCCAGCAAGCGGAATTATTAATGATGTTTGCAGCAAGAGCGCAACACATTAAGCATGTCATTCAGCCTGCGCTGGCGCAAGGCTCCTGGGTATTATGTGATCGCTTCACCGATTCCAGTTATGCATATCAAGGCGGTGGGCGAGGTATGGATCACTCTGCAATTGCATGGCTAGAAAATTTTGCGCAAAGTCAATTGCGCCCTGATCTCACCTTATTACTCGATGTCCCGGTTGAAATCGGCATGGGTAGAGCAAAAGCACGCGGACAATTGGATCGTTTTGAATCTGAAAAAATGGAATTTTTTAATAAAGTGCGCTGTTGTTTTTTAGAATTAGCAGAAAAGCAGCCCAAACGTATAAAAGTAGTTGATGGCACCCAAGAATTAGCACAAGTACAAGCGCAAATCAGTCAATTAATGCAAGACTTTATTCATGGCTGAGTTAATCTATCCTTGGCATAAGCAAGATTGGCAGCATTTATGCTCTTATGTGGAGCAAGACAGAATTCCGCAGGGGCTGTTATTGATAGGTTCTGAGGGTTTAGCAAAACATGCTTTAGCCTTACGTTATACGCAAGCTTTACTCTGTACTGATAAATTGAGTATTGAAGCTTGCGGGCAATGTGAAAGTTGCCGGTTATTGTTAGCAGATACGCACCCTGATTTTTTGACCTTACAGCCAGAAGAAGAGGGTAAGGCTATTCGTATTGACGATGTGCGGGATATTATTACTAAGTTAGCATTAAAGCCGCAATACTCTGGGTACCGTGTGGTTTTGATTCGACCAGCGGAAAAAATGAATATGAGTTCAGCGAATGCTTTCTTGAAGTGTTTGGAAGAACCTCCGGAAAGAACGGTTTTTTTGTTGCTCACTGAAGCAATGCAGAGCTTACCAGCTACTATATTAAGCCGTTGCCAGAAAATGGTATTATCAGTGCCTGATACAAAAGAAGTCGTGCAGTGGTTGCATAAGCAAGGCGTGATGGAGCAAACGGAATTACTGCTAAGTTTAGCACAAGGGTCTCCTTTATTGGCGCTTGAATATGCCCAAGAGAATGTGATTCAATTGCGCAGTAGTTGTTTTGATGAGTGGAATAAGGTAGCCTTATTAAACGCCTGTCCGATTAGCTTGGCAGAAAAATGGCATAAGCAGCCTCTAGGGCAAATACTGCAATGGCTGACTTTATGGACGGAAGATATCCTTAAATGCAGCTTTCAAGTCCAGCCTGAATTACTTTATAATCAGGATTTAGCACAGCCTTTACAGCAATTAGCTAAACGACTAAACAGTCAGCAATTGTTTAAGTTTTACGATTTATTGTTAAAAGATAGTTACCGGATTAACGGACAATTAAACAAGCAATTACTTTTTGAAGAGCTTTTAATTACTTGGTCTCAAGTGGCCAAAGGTAAATAAAGATGACCGCACGACAAGGGATTTTATCCTTAGCAATTAAAGAAAAAAATGGTTTATATGCTGCCTACATGCCTTATGTGGAGCATGGAGGGTTATTTATTCCTACACCACGGCCTTATAAAATGGGTGAAGAAGTTTTTGTTTTATTGCAGTTAATGGATGAGACTGAGAAGTTACCTATTGCTGCTAAAGTCATCTGGATTACACCAGAAGGCGCTGAAGGTTATAGAACATCAGGTGTTGGTGTTCAATTTAGTGATCAAGATGGTGGGCAGGCAAAAAATAAAATAGAGAACTATTTGGCGGGTTCTTTAGAAAATGATCGATCGACACATACAATGTAAAGATTTTATGTCTCATCAGATATGAAAAAAGCCACTACCTTTTTTGCGGAGGTAGTGGCTTTTTTATGCTAAAAGCTGTTACTGAATGAAGAGTATCAACTAGAAAGTGACAATCATATCCATAGCAATGGCAATTTGGTCATGATCATTACCGCTATTGAATACATCTTCATCAGCCCAGTCATAACGTATTTCAGGGCGGACTTTAAACCAACTTGTTACTGAATAATTTAGCCCGACTGATGCAGCTAAGTAATTAGCACCTGTATTGCTAACGCGAGCATTATCGACATCATTAAACCATTCTGCGCGTAAACCAATCGATAGTTTGTCGGTCATATCATAGGTGATATATTGATTGATACCATACCAACGGTCTTGGTTGCCAGCTATGTTTTTATGTGTACCAAAATCATGCTGTATTAAATAATGGAAATTATCGGTAAAGTCATGCGTTGCAACGATACTATACATCGTTGTATTATCCATTACGGTGTTGTCGGTTGGAGTCTCACCACTAATTAATTGCACGGTTACAGATGATGCTTCGCTATCACTTGTCCAGCTACCACCCCCTAAAAAGCTCCATGAGCCTGCATTTTCAGTCATATTATCCCAGCCCATAACCGCTCCACCATTGATAGAAAAGTTATCATTAATGTCGTAGCTAAATAACCCGCCCGTATGTGTGAAGGGTTCTGCATATAGCATGGTATAGGCATGAGAATAAAAGAAGTTATCTGGAGAGGTAACAACTTCATTACCAATAGTTGTGTAGAAATGCCCTAATTTTGCAGTGATACCGTTACCAATAGGAGCAAAAACTTCAACATATAACTGTGGCATAGCAATATCGTATTCTCCAGCGTCGCTCCAGTCGCCATCCCAGCCTGCAGCTTGAGTATTATTTGCATCTCTACCGTACATAAAATCCATACGGCCCCCAATATCCCATTTATCCCCTTCAGTATTAACAGCGCGTTCAATGTAAAAATTTAATTGATCTAGGTCGAAGCTATTAACTTTGTCATTAAAAAGAACAGGGGCATTAGTTTTTCCGTTTGAGGTCCCTGTGACACCTGCTGATGCCCAAAGCCCAGTTGTAAAACCAGATTTTTGCATAAAAGAGGCGTCGTTGATGTTAAAGCCACTTAGTGCTTCAACCATACCCTGATCATCTGCATTAGCTTGCATGCTGATAGAGAGTATTGCACTGCTTAGCAAACTACGGCTTAGTGTTAATTTTTTATTCATTTAAGTGCTCCTGAGATAGAGTTATTAAAAATTAGCTTAGTAATATATTAAGTATATTGGTGCACCGTAAGGTGTCTTAATAGTATAGTTAAAGCATTATTTATGCCATCATGAAATGCTTAAGTTGAAGTATGTCTTTTTTTATTAAGTTATTGATTTAAAATAAAATTTTATGGTTGTTTAGTTTTTTATAAAGAGAGAGGAGAGGGTGAAATGAATTTCTGAGGATTTCCGCCTGTTGGTGGTGCAAAAAAAAATAATTAGTATTATTTTGGTGCATTATAAGGGGTTCTAGTGTTGTCATTCCTTATAAAACAATGCTTTAATTTTTTGGCATGGCCTGTGCTTTAGTATCTACGAAATTACACAATAATGGAGCATTCTATGAAGTTAATTACAGCAGTTATAAAACCCTTTAAATTAGATGATGTGCGTGAAGCACTATCTGACATTGGCGTAGCAGGTATTACTGTTACCGAAGTAAAAGGCTTTGGGCGACAAAAAGGGCATACGGAACTTTATCGTGGTGCAGAATATGTGGTCGATTTTTTACCAAAAGCAAAAATTGAAGCAGCAGTTGCAGATGAAATTGTCGAGCAAGCATTAGAAGCAATTATGAAAGCCGCTAATACAGACAAAATTGGTGATGGTAAGATTTTTGTGACTCCCTTAGAGCAGGTTATTCGTATCCGTACGGGTGAAACTGGCAACGAAGCTATTTAATTAAAGAGGATATAATTGTGGAACAATTAACAGAATTAAGTTATGCACTAGATACATTTTATTTTTTAATCTGTGGTGCATTTGTTATGTGGATGGCGGCTGGTTTCTCTATGTTAGAGGCGGGCTTAGTTAGAGCAAAAAATACCACCGAAATTTTAACGAAGAACGTCGCATTATTTGCTATAGCCTGCACTATGTATATGCTATGTGGTTACAACTTAATGTACCCTGCAGAAGCGGTTAATAGCATTTGGCCTGGCATTAGTTTTTTAATTGAAGGGGATCATAGCGTTGCTGATGTATTAGCAAGCAAAGGAGATACTTACTATTCTTCAATGGCTGATTTTTTCTTCCAAGTGGTTTTTGTAGCAACGGCGATGTCTATCGTGTCGGGTGCAGTTGCTGAACGTATGAAGTTATGGGCATTTTTAGTCTTTTCAGTGGTTATGACAGGTTTTATTTACCCTGTACAAGGTTACTGGAAGTGGGGCGCGGGATTTTTAGACCAACTCGGTTTTCTTGATTTTGCTGGCTCTGGTGTAGTGCATCTTTGTGGTGCAACGGCAGCATTAGCGGGTGTTGTTTTATTAGGCGCTCGTAAAGGTAAATATGGAGCAAATGGTGAAGTCTACCCAATCCCTGGGTGTAATATGCCTTTAGCAACACTAGGAATGTTTATTTTATGGATGGGCTGGTTTGGTTTTAATGGTGGATCACAACTTGCGATTCACGGTATTGAAAATGCCAATGCAGTCGCATTAATCTTTGTTAATACCAATGCAGCAGCGGCAGCTGGAGTTATTTCGGCTTTATTAACCGCACACCTTTTATTTGGTAAAGCAGATTTATCAATGTCATTAAACGGTGCGTTAGCAGGTTTAGTTGCTATTACGGCAGAACCATTGACACCAACACCTTTATTATCAGCAATTATTGGTGCAATCGCAGGTGTTATTGTGGTTTTCTCTATTATTGGTTTTGATAAATTAAAAATTGATGATCCAGTCGGTGCGTTATCAGTGCATGGTGTCGTGGGGATTTGGGGTTTATTAGCTGTTTGTCTGTCTAATGATGAATCAACTATTACTGCTCAATTAATCGGTATTGTCACAATCTTTGCTTTTGTCTTTGTTGCAAGTTTTATAGCGTGGTACCTTATAAAATTAGTGATGGGTATTCGAGTCACTGAAGAAGAAGAGTATCAAGGTGTTGATTATTCTGAATGTGGAATGGAAGCGTACCCAGAGTTTACCAATGCTGGTAAATAGTATCGTCTAATTCACTTCTTAATGAGAGCTTTCTTAAGGCACGGCTAATTTATTAGTCGTGCTTTTTTTTGCGTGTGCTTTGAGAATGTATTTAATTTTGTGTCACTGCTAACCAGCAGGCTGACAACGTTAGATATTTTATAAAAGTATTTAGCTATGTGTGCCATTCTTCCATGATACTTTCTTGAGTGTTTTTATGATTATTGCGGAAAGTGCATTTCAAGAAAGAGGTGACATAAACTGAGAGTAGGCGAAAGAATCAAGACAATTATTATCCCTGCCTAGGCCGCTACATCTATCATTTCCCTGACAGTTTATGGCTTAATTTTTAAGTGGTAATCCAAAGCATTGATTCAGCTGCCGGCAGGTAACTTCGGTTCAGTAATATAGAGCATGTTGTTTGTATCTAAAGCACAATACTTAAAAATGATAGTTATGTAAGTTATACTTGTTCCTTTAGCGTCTAAACCTTACACTACTAACACTTATATAATGCTTTCAATACGATTACTGAGCTTGTTGCTATTATTGCCACTACCTGCATGGAGTACCGAAATTGGCTCGACTCCCTTGGATTTAACGACGCATTTATCTGGCTACATCGTGCTATTTGTTTTTCTTCTGGCCTATATTCTGGTTATTCTTGAAGAGAAACTGAAATTACAAAAATCTAAACCCGTCTTGGTTGCCGCTGGTCTTATCTGGGCGATTATTGCTTTAGTTTATAAAGAGCATGGCCTGAGTGATATGGCCAAGCATGCATTGGAACAAAACTTTCTTGAGTACACGGAACTGTTTTTTTTCCTATTAGTTGCGATGACTTATATCAGTGCAATGATCGAGCGAGGGGTTTTTAGTGCGCTGCATTACCAGCTGGTTTCCCGAAATTTTAGTTATCGACAAATTTTTTGGATCACAGGAATATTAGCTTTTTGTATATCACCCATTGCGGATAACTTAACCACCGCATTGATTATGTGTACGGTTGTTTTAACCATTGGTGCCGCGAAACCACAGTTTATTACCATTGCCTGCGTGAATATTGTTGTTGCTGCTAATGCTGGAGGGGCATTTAGTCCTTTTGGTGATATTACAACTTTAATGGTTTGGCAAAAAGATGTTTTAGAGTTTTCTACATTCTTTAAATTATTTATTCCTGCCGTACTTAATTGCACCATACCCGCTGCCATTATGCATTTTTATCTACCCGTGGGAGAGCCTAGTTTGCCTGATGAGGTAAATGCGTATATTAAACCTGGCGGTTTAATGATTGTGGTGTTATTTTTAGCTACCATTGCGACATCAATATTTTTTCATCAATTCTTACACTTGCCTCCTGCCATCGGTATGTTAATGGGTTTAGGTTATCTAAAAATGTTCGGCCATTATCTACGTATCAAGTTTAGACGTAAAATGGCTTCTTTTGATACCATTCCAGGGTCGGAAAGTTCTGGTAGTGCGTTTGATGTATTCAGCCATATTGCCAAATCAGAGTGGGATACCCTGTTCTTCTTTTACGGTATTATTCTATCAGTAGGAGGGATAGGCTTTATGGGCTACTTAAGTGTGGCTTCCGAATTTATGTATGGTGAGTTAGGAGCGACCAGCGCTAATATATTAGTGGGCATAGTCTCGGCGGTAATCGATAATATTCCCGTGATGTTTGCTGTGCTATCAATGTACCCTGATATGTCAGAAGCCCAATGGTTGTTAGTTACCTTAACAGCAGGAACAGGGGGGAGTTTACTATCAATTGGCTCTGCTGCAGGTGTTGCTCTCATGGGGCAAGCAAAAGGTTATTATACTTTTTCTAGCCACTTAAAATGGCTGCCTGCGATTGCGCTAGGATATGCTGCTAGTGTTTATAGTCACTTGCTGATTAACTCTTAACGGTAGAGATGGTGTTGGTGCATCAATATTGATAAATCAATCCCCCTTAAGTGAGGGGGATTGATTTATCGCTCAGCTTATTAGCTTGGGAATGATATCTTTCTAGGCATATAATCCTTATTTCTTACCAAAGATCCATTGCACATGTTCAAGCATATCTTGTAATGAGTTTTCTTTAATCGTTTGTATTAACTCATCTAGCTTAAAGGCATGGTGTCTTTCATAAACAACGCCATGTTGTGGTGCATCCGCTAATCCTGTTTCACGGGCATGATCAACAAAGCCATCATTTTTCCAAAAGAATGCACCTGGCATTGTGGTTGGAATAACTAAAACAAAGAACAGTGAACGACTGAAAGCAGACGCTATCATTAAGGAAAGTGCTAATATTATTGCTGTGATCATACCTAGCATTCCTGATAGCCCTGTAGAACTTATGGTTACAGCCAGTACAAGGCTTAAGCATAATAGAGCATTACGTAATAAGTAAGATTTTCCATACTGCGTTGTTTGGCGGTAATGAGATGCGGTACCTTCATTATTAATACGTTGCATATCGCGTGCATGAACCAGATGACCAACAATCTCAATAGTTAAGCCAATCGCCATAATACTTGCGAGAGTAGGAATTAACTCAATTAAGGCTGAAGCAGGTAAGACAACTAAGCTGACGGCCGCAATAATAAAGCTACCTAGACTTAACATTGATCCTAAAAAGGCTGTACCTGTCTGACAATGATCCCAAAAAGGGCGAGCAGGAATACGGTATAGCTTATACATAAAGTAAAGGCCAATTGGTCCACTAATAACCGCTAAATAAGCAAAAATAGTGGCGAAGAAGCCCATAAAAGCATTATCAAAAAGGGCAAAAAATGCATAGCCTAATAAGCCAGTGTAAAACATGGATACTCCGGCTATCTCACGGCTTACTGGAGAGAGGCGTAAATTATTAAAACCACGATAAAAGCGGTGCGGTTTTCCTAAGTGCATGTTGAGTTTAAACAGGCCAATGGTGCTGAGTATAAAAATAGTAGCTACTAAACTCATGTGGATTGTATAGTCGTTTAGCACCTTAAAACCCAATAAATCTAGGCTTTCACCTAAAATAAGCATGAGAAAAGCACCGACGGTTGCTTGCGTAAACAGGGTGAAAATAACATGCGCACTTTCATGGCTGGTTAATAAACTGCGAAAATTCCAATGTTTTTCTAAGCCTGATTTTTTATCAACCGTAGCTTTATATTTTCCTTCCGCTTCATCTTTAACATATTTTAAAGGCATAGAATCAGTACGCGTCATTTCGTGATGATTTTGCTTTTTTTGTTGGAAGCGAATGTTAGGGTGGGTAATATCCGTTGTAGGAAATCCTGGAATTTCAGTTATTGCTTGGTCACGATTTTCAGGAATATTTTCAACCACGCCAAAATCTAAAGCATTACCTAAACAGGCGCTGACACAAGAGGGCTTTAAGCCCACTTCTAAGCGATCAACACACATATTACATTTACTGACCTCACCTTTTACAGGGTCTAATTGTGGTGCGTTATAAGGGCATACCCAAGTACAGTAACCACAACCAAAACAAATATCAGGATCTTGTAAAACGGCACCGTATTCAGTGAACTTTGTATAAGCTCGGGTAGGGCAGCCTTTTAGACAGACCGGATCATCACAATGATTACAAGCCATGGATATATTAAGGCGTTGATAATCCGGGTAGCTCCCTCCTTCGACAAAACCCACAGAACGAAAGGCGATATGTGCAGGGTTATCATTTTTTTCACTACAAGCTGATTCACAAGCATGGCAACCAATACAGTTATCGGCATTCAGAAAAAACCCATGCTGCTTGTTACGGTTTGGGTTGTCGCCTATGCCGTCGTCGCCATTAATGTTTAGGCTTTTATTGCGGCGCTCATCGCCTTCTTCGGTTAATTCAATATTTTGTCCATAACGGTTCTTATCTTTGGTTTCTTTATCCCAAAGGTAAGCATATTTTGGTTCGTCACTACGTACTTTAATCATGATATTTTTGAACTATTTAATGAGGAAGATAGGGTGTATTCTGTCGTCCAATTACTAAAATTTTCGAGCTTCTTTGTTGATTTTTGCCGCTTCTTCTTGATTGATTTTTTCAATGCGTACAGCGGCTTGTTTAAATGCTGGTTGGCGTGAATGTGGATCTAACAAGCCAAGAGTTAAGCGGTTAACGCAATCAAAAAAGTGAAAAGGAACAAACACCATATTTCTAGGCACACGCTGGGTGAGCATCACCATAACCACAGCATCACTGCGGCGTGAAACAAGGCGCACATAGGACTGGTGAGTAATACCTAACTCCATTGCAGCATCAGGGTTCATTTCCATAAAGGCTGTTGGGCTAAATTTATTGTTATTGCCGATTTTTCCTGTGCGAGTGCGAGTATGAAAGTGCTCGACTAAACGCCCTGAATTTAACCAAAACGGGTACTTTTCATCAGGCACTTCATTGTTATCAACAAAAGGCAGAGGAATTAATTTGGCTTTGCCATCGGGGTAGCAAAAAACACCGTCTTCGGTGTATAAACGTTTACCACCCTTAACAGGTGCAATACCTTGTTTGGCTTGTTCTTCTGTATAAGGCCATTGAATACCGCGGTTTTTTTCGATCAAGTCGTAAGTCATGCCAGAAATATCAACCAGTTGCCCTTTGGATAAATGGCGCATTTCATCAAAGACATCGGCAGGCTTATAAGGAAAGGTCATTTTCTTTGATTGATCAAAGTGTTTGGCGACTTCATTGAAAATGTGCAGGTCTGTTTTGGTATCGGCATACGGTTCTTTAATCTTACGAACAATATTGACGCGGCGTTCTGTGTTGGTAAAACAGCCTTCTTTTTCAGCCCAAAGTGCGGCAGGCAGAAAAATATGTGCATAGTCAGTGGTTTCAACATCCTGATAAGAATCTTGCACGATGAGGCATTCTAATTTTTCTAAGCTTTTACGAATACGCGCGGTATTTGGCATAGAGGTCATCGGATTAGTACCGACTAACCAAACTCCTTTGATGGCGCCTGTTTCTATCGCAGGAAAAATATCAGTTTGTGCCATACCACGTTTTTTAGGGAAGAATTCTGGATCAACATTCCAGAATTTGCCTATTTCTTCACGGTGCTCTGGGTTTTCTAAGGCTCGATAACCGGGCAGGCCTGAGCAAGAAGACCATTCGCGTGTGCCCATAGCATTACATTGGCCGGTAATAGATAAGCTAGTACCGCCTTTTTTACCGATATTACCAGTTAATAAACTTAAATTATTTAAGCCGACAACACCATCAGAACCATGTGTGCTTTGGTTAATACCCATGGTCCAAATATTCATGGCGGCACCGGCATTGGCATAAAGCCGTGCGACGGTGCGAATGGTATCTTCATCAATACCACAAATTTTTGCTGCGCTAGTTGGGTCGTATTTTTCAACTTCCTTTTTTAAATCTTCAAAGCCATTGGTATTGGCTTTAATGTAATCTTGATCTTCCAAACCTTCTGCCAAAATAACGTGCATTAAGCTATTTTGTAGAACAACATCCGTTCCAGGGGTAATGGTGAGATGCATATCTGCATTTTGCGCCAGCATAGTCACACGAGGGTCAACAACAATCAGCGGAAAGTTGCGTTTTTCCTGCGCTTCTTTCATACGCCAATAGATAATAGGGTGCTGTTCAGGCAGGTTTGAGCCCCAAGCAATTAAACAATCGGTATGTTCAAAATCCTCATAACACCCCGGAGGGCCATCAGAGCCAAAAGAGCGCTTGTAGCCTGAAACAGCGGATGCCATGCATAAAGTGGTATTACCATCGTAATTATTAGTACCAATCACACCGCGAGCTAATTTTCCTAAGGTGTAAAAGCCTTCGGTTAATATTTGTCCTGTAGAAACAATAGCAAAGGCATCGCGTCCATATTTAGATTGAATACGCTTAATTTCAGAGGCCATTTTTCCCGTTGCATCATCCCAGCTAGCTTCATTCCATGGCTCGTGGAAATCACTGCGAATTAGAGGGGTGCTGCCGCGTCCTGCAGATTCAAATAACTCATGTTCATAAATACCTTTTAAACAGAGCTTTCCTTGGTTTACATCTGCGCCACCAACGCCACGGGAGGAGACGGGTGTGCCCTCTTTATTGGTACCAATTTCAATTGAGCAACCTGTCGAGCAATAACCGCAGGTAGAGTAACTCCATTTTTCAATTTTTTTATCGGCAATGGTAATCGGGTTCTTTTTATTTCGGCCAAATAGCATGATATTTTTATAAATAGAAGTGAATGGTGTTAAGTCGTTTTTATGTCAGAAATATTTAAAGAGCTAACAAAAATAATCACTGCAAAGTGCAGCTTGCAGTGATTAATGAGTACTTGTCGTTAGTTCTGCATAAAAACTAATTGGGATTAACGCTAGGCGTTGTTATGGTTAAAGCAGTATACGTGCCAAAAGACTAGGTTTTTTATCTGTTTGATTTATAAGTATATTTTTTATTTTGAAATGATTTTTAGCAGAGATAACAGTTTTTTGTACAAAAATGGTGCATGAATGGGGGCAGTGTAATGATTTTGGGACGCTGGCTTTAATCTTATGGTGGAGTCAATGTAAGCTAAAGCCAGCGCCCATTACAAAAACTAAAGTAGCCTATCATTCGCAAAATTTTGCTTGCAGGTCGCTTACTGAGAAAGTGAGCGATTACAGCGTTTATTGACACACATTGTGTTGTGCTATTAATTTAGAATATTTGTCGTTAACCTTGATTCAGTACAAGCACAGGCAGCTTAAGTTTTAAATTGTTGGACTAAGCTTGAAATATTGTCAGAGAGTTGTTTAATATGCTCTGTTGCTGCAGAAGTTTCATCAACTCTATTTACAGTTCCATGGGGAGGAGGTACATTAATTCCATCAAATTATAATAAATCAAGTTCGCCGACCCCTTGACCCATGATCTCAGATAAAATTGCACAAGACCTAAACTTATACTCGGTCTATATGACAACCCCATGAATTAATTACATCCAATTAGGAAACAATCTATTGAATTTTACCGTCATTGTAAACATAAAATAATTCCATATAATTAATGTGTGGTTTAAATAAACCCATTTTTTAATTATAAGAGGACATACTCATGAATGATTTATACAAAGATATTTTAATTGGATTAGTATTTATAATTGGCTTGTTTGGCTTTGTTTCTGGTGAGTTCATCATCTCATCTACTTTATTCGCCATAGCTGCTATTGCTAGTAATGTAAGTGTGAACCGCAAACGAAGTAAAGCGGGAAGCATTGCATGATAGTACAGTCCGTCTTTGTACGGTTTTATCAAGAAAAATAAAGACTTCCTGAGCTGTATAGCCTGGAAGTTTTTTTATGCGTTACAGATTGTTTAAAAAAGTCAAAGGATCGGCCAAGCTCATTGTCATCTAATAGTTAAAACTGTGTACATGCCAAAAGATTGTGTTTTTTGTATAAAAATAGAGCATGAATGGAGGCGGTATAATAAGCTCTACAATGCTGGCTTAAAATAAAGGGGATAAGTTAAAGGTTTGCCCCTCGGATTATCTCAATCATTTCTCAAATTATTTTTAGACAAAAGGATGCTCATCGTTTTTAACGAAGCTTGCCTTTCATAAAAGTCCATAAAAGTTTTACTATCAGGAAGGTAATAACCCTGATCTGGCCATTTATCACCAATATCTGGTGAGCTTTGAAATGTTTTACATTTATCTAAATATTTCATATATGCAGCAGCAATGCTTTGGCGTATTTCAAAAACCACATCCATTATTTCTTCTAATGAGACTGTTTCGTCTGGGTACAGCCATGTTGTAGCACCCATAATATCGTGTAACTTCCAATCTTGTTTAGGGGTGTTCGGATGTTCGTTATGACATGTCACACACACTTCAGAAATAGCATGGTCAGGAAACATCGCTACATATCTTTCAATATCTGCTGAATAAAAAAACACGGGAGCTGATTGTTGCTTGAGCTGAATAAATTTTTCCACTTGAAGCCCTGAAAATTTATTAGTTGATACAATCGGAAAGTCAGACCCCAAAAAAAGCCCTAAGGGAACAGGACTTTTCTCTAAATTCAAAGACACTTCTCGTAAAAATAAGGCGGGTAACGGGCCGGCATCTATTGGGAATCTCGAAAAACCTCTGCGTAAAAATGATAAAATAAGATCCTACTAATTTTCTATACTTGAGTGATCTAAATGATAAAAACAAGCTTATTTGCTGCTGAAGAGCGAGAAACTAAAT
>JAQRMR010000025.1 GCA_028599115.1 Methyloprofundus sp. | reverse complement strand
TGAAAAAAATATCTTACAAAGTTTCAAAACACAAAATAACGACACCCATAAAGCAAACAGTTTTGAAAAGAAAATATATAAGGAAATTGCACAAATATATGCTGAAAAATCTAAGTTTCTTAATTTTCAAAAAAAAGCACTCGATGAACACTCTATTGTTAGTATCACTAATTCCAAGGGGATTATTATCTATGCCAATAGTAAATTTGAGCAAATCAGCCAATACTCCAAAGTCGAACTCATTGGCAGTAACCACCGTATCCTTAAGTCAGCGCACCACTCCGATGCTTTCTTTAAAACAATGTGGCGTACAATTGCTAATGGTGATGTATGGCATGGTGAAATCCAAAATAAAGCAAAAGACGGCTCTTTATATTGGGTTTATTCCAGTATTATTCCGCTATTAAATGAACAGGGAAAACCCGAGCAATATATTGCTGTTCGTACGGATATTACCGCCGTCAAACATAATGCTGAACGTTTAGATTTAACCTTAACGGCTACCGGTGATGCAATATGGGATTGGAATATCAAGACCGGTGAATTTATCGTAAACTCAACTTATGCAAAAATGCTAGGTTACACAGCCAATGAGTTAAGCCCGCATATTGATACTTGGGTACAAAGTGTACACCCTGATGACCTAGAGCAAGCTCAAAATACATTACAAGATTATTTATCCGGAAAAATTAACCAGTATCAAGTTGAATTACGACTTTTATGTAAAAACAATACTTGGAAGTGGGTCAACTGCCGTGGCAAGATCATCGACAAAGACAAATCTGGTCAAGCACTATCAATGACAGGCTTTCATTCTGATATTAGTGCTCGAAAAATGATGGAAGCCCAACTAGTTAAAGAAAAACAGCTTGCCGAACAAGCAAATCAGGCAAAATCTGATTTCCTTTCATCAATGAGTCATGAGTTACGCACACCACTTAATTCTATTTTAGGTTTTGCTCAATTACTAGAAAGCGCCCCCGACGAGCCGCTATCCAGCGAACAGCAAGAAAATGTCTCTTATATATTATCCAGCGGGAATCATTTATTAAATTTGATCAATGATATCTTAGAACTTTCTGCTATAGAGGCAAAAAAAGTAGACATCAACCTTGAGCCACAACCATTAGCCTATACAATTAGTGATGCAATTAGCCTTTTAAGTCCTGTTGCTCAGAAGTCAGGCATTAAAATCAATTATGCACCTGATGATTTAAATTTAACTGTGCTTGCTGATGCAACAAAACTAAAACAGGTTATTATTAACTTCATTAGCAATGCGATTAAATATAACAAAGAACAGGGCAGCATCACTATTAGCTGCACTCCGCAAAAAACAGCTCATATCCGTATAAGTGTTACCGACACCGGTATAGGCATTTCAAGCCAGAACCAAAAAAAGCTATTTACTGCTTTTAACCGATTAGGGCAAGAAAACTCCAACATTGAAGGCACAGGGATAGGGCTTTTAGTGACTAAAGACTTAGTTGAAATGATGCATGGCAACATAGGTTTCAGTAGTACCGAACAGCAAGGCAGTACTTTTTGGTTTGAGTTACCTACAAGCTAAACACGATTAATCAACACTAAATCTCCCCTGCCAGTTATCACAGCCTAATTGCTCAGGAATTGATCTAAAGTGTAATGGCCTAAAAAATACCGTAGGTCGTAATAGCAGCAGAAAAAGTAGCTCAAAAAATCATTAATGCTATTTCATCCTCTTTTAATATTTAGTGGGCATACTGTTACGATTAATACCAGCATTGGCATTTCTTTATACCCAGAAGATGCAACTAACTCCGGTAAGTTAATTACTCTCGCTGACAACGCGATGTACTTAAGTAAATCGAAAGGCATGGGACATTTTCATTTCTGTCAAGAACTGTAAAGTTAATAATTATTTTTTTATACCGTTATAATTACCTTAATTTATTTTCAAATAATAAAAGAGCACTAAATTGTGGATTTAACTACTCAAATTCTTCAGGCTAATATTCTAATTATTGATGACGAACCCGTTAATGTAAAACTGTTACAAAAAACATTAGCACGTAAGGGTTACACAAATATTCAAGGCACTTCTGACCCTAGGGAAGTCGAGGCTCTTTGTGATAAAACAGAGTTTGATGCTTTTTTATTAGATATCAGAATGCCGCATATTGATGGCTACGGCATTATGGACATGCTCAGTAAACGCTTTTCTGATGACTATATGCCAGTGTTAGTGCTAACAGCGCAAACCGATAGAGAAACACGCTTAAAAGCACTTGAATGTGGCGCAAAAGACTTTTTAACTAAGCCCTTTGATCAGCTAGAAGCTTTAACACGAATTTATAATTTATTAGAAGTTCGTTTAATGCACAAACAAGTCAAACAACAAAATATCCAACTCGAAGAAACCGTTAAGCAGCGTACCGAAGAACTCTACAATACACGCCGCGAAGTCATTAATCGCTTAGGTCTTGCGGCTGAATACCGCGATAATGAAACCGGCAACCATATTATTAGAATGAGTCAGTTTTCACAAAAACTGGCCTTAGCGCATGGCTTATCAGAAGAGCACGCCGAAACTATTTTAAATGCAGCACCGATGCACGATATTGGCAAAATAGGCATCCCAGATCGCGTCTTACTAAAACCCGGAAAACTAGATCAGGACGAATGGAAAATCATGCAGTCCCATGTGACTATTGGCGCAGAAATTTTATCTGAGCACCAGTCAGATCTTATGGAAACAGCCAGCCTGATTGCTTTACATCATCATGAAAAATGGGATGGCACTGGCTATCCTGCCAATTTAAAAGGTGAGGAAATCTCTATAGAAGGACGAATCTGCGCAATTGCTGATGTTTTTGATGCGTTACTCTCTGAACGCCCTTATAAAAAACCTTGGACCGTTGAGAAAACCATGGCACTTATCGAAAGTGAGGCAGGCAAACACTTTGACCCAGCACTGGTTCCTTTAGTAAAAAAAATCTTACCGGAGCTATTAGCTATCAGGGATAAATATGCTGATAAGTTTTAAGTGTACCCTATCGTATTATTGATAAGTTAATTTTCCAGCGCGCTTAAACTCCACCCCCAAAATTTAGCCATTACTGTTGCCTTAGGTTTAATCTAAGGCTATAGCCCTAAGAATCTTTATTACTAATAAATTGGGTTAAAATGTTACAAGCTATTGCGGATATTTTAATTGTTGATGATACAACCGAAAACCTACAGTTACTATCAAATATACTTAAAGACTCAGGTTATAAAGTACGCCCTGCCACCAGCGGAAAACTGGCTTTAAAAGCCGTTGAAACCAAACAGCCAGATCTGATCTTATTAGACATTAAAATGCCTGAAATGGATGGCTATGAAGTGTGCTCGCTGTTAAAAGCCAATCCTGATACCAAAGACATTCCCATTCTTTTTATCAGTGCCTTGAGTGATGTCAATGATAAACTCAAAGCATTTCAAGTTGGCGGCTTAGATTACATAACCAAGCCTTTTCAGTTTGAAGAAGTTAAGGCACGAGTATCGACACATTTACAATTAAAAGCTTACCAAGATGATATGGAAGCTAAAATTAAAGAAGGCGTAGAAAAGGTAGAGGTATTAACTCAGGAAATTATCGATACCCAGCGAGAAGTGATTTATACCATGGGTGAGATATGTGAAACACGCTCGCATGAAACCGGTATGCATATTAAACGAGTGGCTGAATACTGCTATTTATTGGCGCACCTTGCAGGCAGTGACGATGCTTGGTTGATAAAGCAGGCATCGCCCATGCATGATGTTGGCAAGGTTGCCATTCCTGATGCTATTTTAAATAAACCGGGGAAATTTACTGCGGAAGAATGGAAAACCATGCAAACACACAGTGCCTTAGGTTATAAGATGCTTTCTGTTTCTCATAGAGCTTTATTTAGGATGGCCGCTTCGATTGCACTAGAACATCATGAAAAATGGGATGGAACAGGTTATCCACAAAGGCTAAAAGGTGAGCAAATTAGTTTTGAAGGGCGAGTTTGTGCGATTGCTGATGTGTTTGATGCCTTAGCTAGTGACCGCTGTTATAAAAAGGCATGGCCTATGGAAAAAGTGGTTGCTTATTTTAAAGAACAGAGTGGCAAACAATTTGATCCGCATTTGATCGACTTATTTTTTGCTTCATTTGATGAATTTTTGGCCATTAACCATAAGTTTAGATAACACAATTATTAACTATCAAGCAGGGAGCCTTTATGAGATTAACACTGACTTTACTTAGCTTGTTTTGCCTTGGTTACAGCCACCTTTCATGGTCGTTTGAAACAGTAAAACCAGAAACAGTGGGGTTATCGACAGAGCGATTGCAAAGGTTTGAGCGACTGATTGACAACCATATCAACGATAAAAAAATTGCCGGTGCTGTGACATTAATTGCCCGTAAAGGCAAAATCGCCCATTTACGTGCTGCCGGTTTAGCTGATATTGATAAACCCATGAAGACCGATTCTATTTTTAGAATTGTGTCCATGACCAAACCCATCACCAGTACCGCGATTATGTTGCTCTATGAGCAGGGGAAATTATTAATTTCTGATCCTGTCTCAAAATATATTCCTGAATTTAAAAACCAGAAAGTGGTGGAAATGCTGCCTAAAGGCAGTGATTTCCCTTATAAACTGGTGCCGGTTAAACGCGATGTCACGATTCATGATTTGTTAACCCATACCTCTGGCATCTTATATTTGGCCTCTACGGGCTGGTTCCCTAATGATAAACGCGAACAGGTGGTTAGCTTTTACCGCGATGCAGGTATTACCGATGGTTTTTGCCGGCCTGATGAAAGCATTGGTGATATGGTTAAACGATTGGCAAAATTACCCTTGTATGCACAGCCGGGAGAAACCTGGGAATACGGCTTATCGGTTGATGTATTAGGTTATTTGGTTGAGGTTGTTTCAGGGCAAAAATTTGACCAATTTGTACAAACAGAAATTTTTGATCCACTGAAGATGAAGGATAGCCATTTCTATATTCCGAAGCATAAATTAAACCGTTTAGCTGCCGACTGGGAGAGTGACTGGAAAGGCTCTTTAACACGTGTAACTGGGTCTTTGATTGATGGTGATCTTGCCTTATGTCCGAATGATGCCTATGAAACCTCAGGACAATATTTGTCCGGCGGTGCCAGTGTCTTGTCTACCGCTTATGATTATTTTCGCTTTGCACAAATGTTTCTTAATAACGGAGAGTTGGACGGAGTCAGATTATTAAGCCGTAAAACAGTCGAGTTAATGACGGCGACTAATCATAGTGGAGAGCATGATGCCACTTTATTGCATAGCCATGGTTGGAAATTTGGTTTGGGCTTTGCCATTCAGCAAGATAGAAGTCATAACGTAGACAGCGGGGACAAAGGCGTATTTGAATGGGCAGGTTATTATTCAACCCGTTTTAGTATTAACCCGAAAGAACAAACAGTCACCATTTTCTTATCTCAAACATCACCTTTTGGGGCACATTTTGGACTTTGGGATAAAATTACAGCACTTTCAAGCTCAGCTATCGCTGATTAAGGGTAAGACTTATGACGATTAACAAACAATTTTTACTTTCTGCTTTACTGTGTTTAATCAGTTATTCAAGTACCAGCCTGGCAACAGGGCCGAGGGTGGCTCCCAGCCTATTTGTGAGCAATACAAATCAGCTGCATGCACTGGAACTCCCGCCTTTTGTGAGTCATACCAGCAAAAATCACGGGGTGCTGTATGAACTTATAGACAGCATTATAAAAACTGAACAGATAGCCGCTGAAATCAATGTCTTGCCTTCACTCAATATGGCTAA
>JAQRMR010000024.1 GCA_028599115.1 Methyloprofundus sp. | reverse complement strand
CCAAGGCCTAGATATACTAAATATGTAAAGTTATATGTTTTTTATGGTACATTTTGAATAATAACAATAATAGAAAAAGGTTTTAATTGCTATGCAAGTTTTAATTGTTGATGATAGTAAATTGATACGAATGCTAGTGGCTGAGTGTATTACTGACTTAGGACATGAAATTATACATATGGAAAATGGTGTTGATGCGGTGGAATATATTAAATCTCATTCGCCAGATTTAATTATGATGGACGTGGAAATGCCAGGACTTAATGGTTTTGAGACCACAAGACAAATCAGAGTAATAAAAGGAGATGATTGGTTCCCTATTATCTTTTTAAGTGCCAAAGTGGATGAAGCATCCTACGAAGAAGGTATTTTGGCAGGTGGGGATGCCTATTTAGAAAAGCCAATTGAACCTTGGCGCTTGCAGTTGCAAATTAAAGCGATGGAGCGTATTTATGTGATGCGCCAAAAGTTGAAAACTGCTCAAGAAGAATTAATGCTTATTAATGAAAAATATCGTAAGCTTTCTTTGTTTGATGAGTTAACAGGCTTGGCGAATCGTCGAAATTTTGACCAAACATTAGGCAGAGAGTTTAAGTTGGCTAAGCGAGATAAAAATCCTTTATCTGTTGTGCTTTGTGATATTGATTTCTTTAAAATTTATAACGATACCTATGGGCATCAAGCAGGGGACGATTGCTTGGCTAAAGTTGCAGAGGCTTTAGGTAAATCTAGCAACCGCCCAACTGATTTAGCTTGTCGTTATGGTGGAGAAGAATTCACTTTTATACTGCCTAATACAGATTTAAGTGGTGCACAGAAATTTTCAGAAAAAGTTAGACTAGCGGTGAGTGATTTAGAAATTATGCATGAAGGTTCGAAAGTTTTACCTTTTGTTAGTCTGAGTTTAGGGGTAGCCACTTATAATGGGCAGTTTTCAAGTGGTGAAGGGATCACTAAACAGGCGGATGCAGCTTTGTATAAAGCAAAAGAAAATGGTAGAAACAGGGTTGAAGTTAGCTAGTGACTAGTTGTTATCAGGCAAAAGATTTTATAGAAACGGCGGAAGGCTTAATTTTTGCTGTCGTTGAGCAAGGGTTAGAAGAAGGTAAGGTGCTTTGTTTTTTGCGCTATATAAAGCAAGGGAGAGGCTGGGTTAAAGTCGCAACTAATGAAGCTAACCAACATTTAAAGTTAAATGCTGCGCAGTATTTATTTTATTCCAAAAAGAAAGCAGCGCACCTGCATGCCGTTTTTGTTAAAGATATTTTTCTGCATCATTCCCCAAGAGAACGTCTGCAAACCATTCTGGCAAAAAAAAATCCTGATTTAATCGAGCAAGATTGCATTACTTTGTGCCGCTTGTTGATACAAAAAGGTGTTTCTATTGATACTTTGGGGATTACCGGCTCATTATTGCTTGGCGTACAAAAACAAAGTTCAGATATTGATATAGTTGTTTATGGGCGAGAGAATTTTCATTCTATTAGGCAGATAATTAAAGAGTTGATTGTAGTAGGTGATTTAAACGATTTAAATGCGAAAGATTGGCTAGATTCATATCAGCGCCGCTCTTGTGATTTAAGTTATTCGGATTATGTCTGGCATGAGCAGCGCAAATATAATAAGGCCATGATTAATGAGCGAAAATTTGATCTCAATTTAATTGTTGCAGCGCATGACGACACTGCTAGCTATAAAAAACAAGGAGCAGTTAAATTACAGGTGGAAATTATTGATGACCATTATGCCTTTGATTACCCTGCACGTTTCAAAATTAAACATGACACCATTCAAGAAATAATTTGCTATACAGCTACTTATACAGGGCAAGCAGAGGTAGGTGAGTGGGTTGATGTGTCTGGTGCTTTAGAATTGGCTTCTGATGGGGTGCAACGAATTGTGGTGGGTTCTAGTCGTGAAGCGGAAGGTGAGTATATTAACGTGGTTGCTAAATTCAGATGATGTTTACCGAGTATAGAGCCATTATTTTTGATATGGATGGCTTGCTTTTAGATACAGAAGGCAGTTATTTTATTGCTTGGCAGCAAGCGACAAAGGTTATGGGCTTTGATTTATCTGATGAATTTTGCAATAAGCTGTCGGGTTTGTCATTCCTCATTTTAGAGCAAAAACTGGTTGAGCAATTTGGGAATGGTTTTTCTTTTTCAGAATTTTGTCAGTTAAGTAGTGATCTCTGGCAGCAGCATGTAGGGGAAAATGGGATACAGGTTAAAACAGGCGCTCAGGACTTACTTAGTTACTTGCAGCAGCAGAGTATACCTTATGCACTGGCGACTAATAGCCCGGAAATAAATGCACGTGAATGTCTGCAATATGCGGGAATTGAGTCTTTATTTAATGTCATGGTTTGTCGTGATCATGTTGAGTCATCTAAACCTGCCGCGGATATTTTTTTACGAGCGGCCACACTTTTAAATCACCCGATTGAACGCTGTTTAGTGATCGAGGATTCATATACAGGCTTACTGGCAGCAAAAAATGCTGGAGCTGACTCAGTGCTAATACCTTCTTTAGAGTTAACCTTGGAAATGCAATCTTTAGCGGGCGTTGTACTAGAAGATTTAACACAGTTACATAATGCTTTAAAAAAACCTACGAAACAGCCGTATTAAATGAAAAACAATTAGTATAATGATACAAACTTCCTTTATTACAAGCTATATAATCTTTTGAAATCCTCTGCTCCTAAAGTTACAGTTATTGCGCCTGCTCGATTACACATGGGTTTTATTGATTTAAGTGCCTCATTAGGGCGTAATTTTGGCAGTATTGGTGTCGCATTAAATGAAATCAACACTTGCCTTTCGGTTTCAGCAGCGGATGAGTTGTGTTCAGTTGGGCTTGAATCAAGGCGAGCTTTAGTTTGTGTACAGCAGTTATGTGGTTTGCTAAATGTATCGGATAAATTACAAGTAGAAATCAAATCATTGATTCCAGAGCATGTGGGCTTGGGGTCGGGAACGCAAATGTCCTTAGCGGTGGGTATGGCGCTGAGTGCTTATTATGATTTGGGTTTACAGGTGCGTGATATTGCCGAATTAACCTCACGTGGGGCGCGATCAGGTATTGGTATTGCTACTTTTGAGCAAGGTGGGTTGGTGGTTGATGGTGGGCGGGGTGCAAATACAAAAACGCCTCCAGTGATTTCGCAAATGAAAGTACCTGATGAGTGGCGTTTTCTTTTGGTGCTTGATGATACCGATCAGGGCTTACATGGTGATGATGAAATTAAGGCGTTTAAGGAGTTGCCACCATTCTCATCACAAGAAGCTGCGCGTTTATGTTATTTATTAATGATGCAAGCACTGCCGGCTTTGGCTGAAAAGCAGCTTAATTTATTTGGTGATGTGATTACGCAATTGCAATCGGCAGTTGGTGAGCATTTTTCAGGCGCTCAGGGTGGAGGTGTTTTTACTAGCAAAGATGTAGCTGAGGTGATGAGTTTTCTTCAAGAACAAGGCGCTGTGGCTATTGGGCAAACATCGTGGGGGCCGACAGGCTTTTGCTTGGTGAGTAATAAAGTATTGGCGGATGAGCTAGAGCACAAAGCTAAGCAGCAATTTGCTGGCATGCCTAATGTAAAAATCATGCAAGCTAGTGTAAGAAATACTGGCGGGGAAGTGCTTGCCTGAGTATGTCTTAATTATTGCAAGCTCTGGACGTATGTTGGCGCAAGCGGTAAGAGATTCAAATCGAGTACCGTTGGTGATTGATTTATTTGCTGATCAAGACACGCAAGAAATTTCGGAAAAAGTTCTTCAACTTGAAAGTCTGTCTTTATTAGACTTACAGCGGGCAGTCTTAGCATTACAAGCCGCATTTAGTATTCAAGCGATTATTTATGGTAGTGGGTTTGAAAATCATCCTGAATCACTTGCTTGGTTAGAGGCGCAATACAATGTATGTGGTAACAGCATGGCAACACATGCTAAGTATAGTGATTGCAAAGGCTTGTTTAAGCAACTTGATCAACTTAATATTCTTTATCCTAAGGTTACTTTTTTTGCTCCACCTAATTCAGAATCTTATATTATTAAGAGCAACAAATCTTCGGGTGGACAAGGGATAAGAAAGCCGACAGGTAATCTCAAGTCAGGTGAGTATTATCAGCAATTGCAAAAAGGCGAGTCTGGCTCTGTTTTGTTTCTGGCTTCCAAGCAAGGTGTGCAGACGGTAGGGTTTCACCGGCAATGGACTATGAGTGATGATGACTTTCGTTTTGCAGGTATTATTAAACAAAGGATTTTACCCGAAAATCAAGAAATAGTAGTGATGACATGGATAAAGGAATTAGCTGGATGCTATGATTTTAAAGGCTTGGGGAGTCTAGATTTTATCTGGGATGGCGAGCAATGCTATTTTTTAGAGCTTAATTTACGCCCGCCTGCCAGTATGATGCTTTATCCTGAATTGGATTTATTAAGTGCACATATTTCAGCAGAGTTTGTTGCGGGTAAGGCTGATACAAGCATAAAAGGCTTGCAGGTTCTATATGCAGGTGAGGATTGCCTCATTGAATCAACTCAATGGCCTGACTGGAGTTACGATAGACCAGAAAATAGGACAAGAATTAAGTCGGGGCAGCCAATTTGTAGTATTATGGCGGTTCGAAAAACGGTTGAGCAGGTAGAGAAAACACTGCGAAATCATCAGATTTTTATACAAAATAACGTTATTAAGTAAGGTATATACCAGTATGCAATACACAGCAAGTGTAAACAAATTAACTCAGCCACTAGTACAAGAGCTATTGGATAATGCGGATAAGTTAAGATTAGATGTACAAACAATGGACAATGGCTGCACCATTATAGATGCAGGTATCAATGCATTAGGTGGCTTAGAAGCAGGGCGTATTATTACCGAAATTTGTTTAGGTGGCATGGGGACAGTTTCTTTATCGCATACGCCTTATACAGAAAACTGGCCGCTAACGGTTAACGTGCATTCAACAAATCCAGTATTAGCTTGTTTAGGTAGCCAGTATGCAGGTTGGAGTTTGTCGCATGAAAAGTATTTTGCTCTAGGGTCTGGCCCTGCAAGAGCGATGGCGACGAAAGAAAAAGAAGGTAAAACACTGCCTGTTGAAGAGTTATATGCAGAGTTAGCTTATAACGATAAAGCAGAAACAGCGACCTTAGTTATAGAGAATGATGCAATCCCACCTGTTGAAATTGTCGAAAAAATTGCTCAAGCTTGTGGCGTTGCTTTCGATAAGTTAACTATTATTGTTACGCCAACTAGCAGTTTAGCGGGTAGCGTACAGGTTGTCGGGCGTGTATTAGAAGTGGCGATGCATAAAGCACATGAATTACATTTTCCTTTAGAAAATATTATTGATGGCATGGGCAGTGCGCCGTTATGCCCACCGCATCCTGATTTTGTACAAGCAATGGGGCGCACAAATGATGCGATTTTGTTTGCTGGCCAAGTACATATCTTTGTTAAAGGCTCTGATGAAGCAGCAGAGAAATTGGCAACCGCATTACCTAGTTCAACATCTAAAGACTACGGTAAGCCATTTGCACAAGTCTTTAAAGATGCGAAATATGACTTTTTCAAAATTGATGGTATGTTATTTAGCCCCGCAAGTGTGATTGTGACTGCCGTGGAATCAGGCAATAGCTTTCGTGCAGGAAAATTAGATAACGACTTATTAAATCAATCTTTCGGTGCTTAATATAAAGACCATTACCAAGCTTAGCGCATAGAAAATTATGCGCTAGTTTAAATTTCTACAGCCAAAAATATAAATTATTGAATTCCCCTGTTTTTTTACTTAAAAAATAGGGTAAAATATGCGGTTTTCTGGCTCAATAATAGGCGACTGCCTGTTATAAATAATTTTATTGCCTAACTTTTTAGAGTACAACAATGACTGATCTATCTCTTTATAGAAATATCGGTATTTTCGCGCATGTTGATGCGGGAAAGACCACAACAACGGAGCGTATCCTTAAGCTGACTGGTAAAATCCATAAGCTAGGTGAAGTACATGATGGTGCTGCAACAACCGATTTCATGGAGCAAGAGCAAGAACGTGGGATTACTATCCAATCAGCTGCGACTTCATGTTTTTGGAATGATCATCGTTTCAACATCATTGATACACCGGGACACGTTGACTTTACAATCGAAGTTTACCGTTCATTAAAAGTATTAGATGGTGGTGTTGGTGTATTCTGTGGTTCAGGTGGTGTAGAGCCTCAATCAGAAACAAACTGGCGTTATGCGAATGAGTCAGAAGTAGCTCGTGTTATTCTCGTTAACAAATTAGACCGTTTAGGGGCTGATTTTTACCGTGTTGTAAAACAAGTAGAAGACGTACTAGGTGCAAACCCATTAGTGATGGTGCTACCTATCGGTACTGAAGATGATTTCGTAGGTGTTGTTGATTTATTAACTGAAAAAGCATGGGTTTGGGATAACACTGGCGACCCAATGAACTATGAAATTCAAGATATCCCTGCAGACATGGTTGATGATGTTGCAGAATATCGTGAAAAGCTTATTGAAACTGCGTTAGAGCAAGACGATGATGCAATGGAAGCCTACCTAGAAGGTGAAGAGCCTAGCATGGAAACAATTAAGGCTTGTATCCGTAAAGGAACAATCAACCTTGATTTCTTCCCTACTTACTGTGGTTCTGCATTCAAAAACAAAGGGATTCAATTAGTATTGGATGCTGTTATTGATTACCTTCCATCACCAACTGAAGTAAAACCTCAGCCAGAAGTGGATGATGAAGGTGAAGAAACAGGTGAATTTGCTATTGTTGATACGGAACGTCCTTTCCGTGCCTTAGCATTCAAAATTATGGATGATCGTTACGGTGCCTTAACGTTTATTCGTATTTACTCAGGTGTATTAAATAAAGGTGATACTTTATTAAACAGCTACACGGGTAAAACAGAGCGTATCGGTCGTATGGTTGAGATGCATGCGGATGAGCGTATCGAATTAGATCGCGCGCAAGCGGGTGACATTATCGCTGTTGTGGGTATGAAAAACGTACAAACAGGGCATACATTATGTGACCCTAAAAATCCTGCAACATTAGAACCAATGGTTTTCCCAGATCCAGTTATCTCAATTGCTGTTTCACCAAAAGACAAAGCCGGTTCTGAAAAAATGGGTATTGCGATTGGTAAAATGGTAGCAGAAGATCCTTCTTTCCGTGTTGAAACGGATGAAGATTCAGGTGAAACAATTTTACGTGGAATGGGTGAGTTACATTTAGATATTAAAGTTGATATTCTAAAACGTACACATGGTATTGATGTTGAAGTGGGTAAACCACAAGTAGCCTACCGTGAAACCATCACACAAACGATTGAAGATAGCTACACACACAAAAAGCAATCAGGTGGTTCGGGTCAGTTTGGTAAAATCGATTACACAATTGAGCCAGGTGAGCCAGGTTCAGGTTTTGTATTTGAATCAAAAGTAACCGGTGGTAACGTTCCTAGAGAATTCTGGCCAGCGGTTGAAAAAGGTTTCAAAAGCATGGTAGATACAGGGGTTCTTGCGGGCTTCCCATGTTTAGACTTTAAAGTAACTTTATTGGATGGTGGCTTCCACGCCGTGGATTCATCAGCCGTTGCTTTTGAAATTGCAGCAAAAGCAGCTTATCGTCAGTCTATTCCTAAAGCAGGTCCTCAGCTAATTGAACCTATCATGAAAGTTGATGTTTACACACCAGAAGATCACGTTGGTGATGTTATTGGTGATTTAAACCGTCGCCGTGGAATGATCCAAGGCCAAGAGGCTGGTGTAACTGGTGTTCGTATTAAAGGTGATGTACCTCTAAGCGAAATGTTTGGCTACATTGGTGACCTACGTACAATGACATCAGGTCGTGGACAATTCTCTATGGAATTCTCACACTACCTACCATGCCCTAAAAACGTAGCAGAAGAAGTGATTAAAGAAGTACAAGAGCGTAATAAAAAGAAATAGTCTTATTTGTTTTTAGTGCTCAATAAGAAGCCACCCTATATGGGTGGTTTTTTTTGTCTGGTAGAATCTATATTAGAGCTTGTTTCTTAAAGTGTTTTAAATATTTTCAGCTGAGGTGTGTATGGCAGTTAATTTCAATAAAAGTGCTTACACATAAAAAAGCCCGCCTATCTTATTTAAAAGACAGGCGGGCTTTTTGTTTTTGTGCTATTTAGAAATTAATTAATACGAGTCGCTATTTCACCACCTGCACAAACCTTAACTGAACAGAACTTGAATTCAGGGATTTTAGCAGAAGGGTCAAGAGCATCATTGGTAATCAAGTTGGCACTGGCTTCGTTATAACAGAAGGCCATAAATAGAGAGCCTTTTTGAATACCGATGTCAGCACGCGCATAAGCAACAATTTTACCGCGACGAGATTCAATGGTAACCGTTTCTCCAGCCGTCAGGCCTAATGACTCTAGGTCTTCTGGGTGAATCATAAATACCGGATCTGGCTCAATTGCATCCAAAGTAGGTGAGTGGCGCGTCATGCTGCCTGTATGCCAATGCTCTAAGTGACGACCTGTAATGAAAATTAAGGGGTAGTCATCATCTGGCATTTCATCAGCATGAACATAGCTTGCAGGTACAAATTTACCCCGGCCTGAATCAGTAGGGAATCCATCGGTAAAAATAACTGGCTCGCCTGGATCGCCAACATTTTCTAGTGGGTAAGTTAAGGAATCTTCGGTGTCGATTCTATCCCATGTCATACCTGCAATACTCGGCATAGCTAAGCGCATTTCTTCAAACACCTCTTTTGGATGTTGGTAACTCCAGCCACAATCTAGGCGATTTGCAATTTCTTGCAAAATCCATAAGTCTTGCTTTGCTTCACCTGGTGGGTTAACAGCAGCACGGCCCATTTGTACGCGTCTATCGGTGTTTGAGAAAGTACCTGTTTTTTCATAAAAAGCGGAAGCAGGTAGAATCACATCAGCATAACCAGCTGTTTCAGTTAAGAAAATATCTTGCACAACTAAGTGTTCTAAATGTGCGAAGGCTTCGCGGACATGATTTTGGTTAGGGTCTGACATGGCAGGGTTTTCACCTTGTATAAACATGCCAAAAACTTCATCATCTAAGATAGCATGAATCATTTCCACAGTGGTTAAGCCACGTTTAGGGTCTAATGAAACACCCCATAATTTTTCAAAACGTGCTTGGTTCTCAAAATGTTCAACCGGTGCATAATCCGGGTAAACCATTGGGATAAGACCGACATCAGAGGCACCTTGTACATTATTTTGACCACGTAGAGGGTGTAAGCCAGAACCAGGTTTACCAATTTGTCCGGTCATTAAGGCTAAAGCAATTAAACAGCGTGAATTATCCGTACCATGAATATGTTGCGATACACCCATACCCCATAAAATCATAGAGGCATTAGATGTTGCATATAAACGTGCAACTTCACGTAATGTTTCCGCATCAATACCACAGATAGGTGCGACTTTTTCAGGGCTATAGTTTTTTAAGTGTTCCTGCATAAATTCGAAGTCTTCAGTGTGCTTAGCGATATAAGCATCATCCTGTAGGCCTTCGTCTAAAATAACATGCATTAAACCATTGAGTAGCGCAACGTCGGTATCTGGACGGAAGGCTAAATGATGAGAAGAATATTTAGCAATATCAGTGGCTCTAGGATCCATCAGAATGATTTTAGTGCCTTTAGCCGCTGCATTTTTCATAAAGGTTGCAGCAACAGGGTGATTCACTGTTGGGTTGGAACCAATAATAACGACAACTTCTGCTTTTGCTACATCTTCTACAGGGTTAGATACTGCACCTGAACCTAAACACTCAAGTAATGCAACGACCGAAGAGGCGTGACATAAGCGCGTACAGTGATCGACGTTATTAGAGCCAAAGCCTGTACGGACTAATTTTTGGAATAAATAAGCTTCTTCGTTACTGCCTTTTGCGGAACCTAAACCAGCCAGTGCTTTGCTACCTTTAGTATCGCGTATGGTTTTTAGACCACCTGCCGCAAAATCTAAAGCCTCATCCCATGTTGCTTCGCGGAAAACACTGTCTAAATCATTAGGGTCTAATAATTCAGTTGTTTTTGCGACACCATCACGACGAATCAAAGGTTTAGTTAAACGTAAAGGATTATGAATATAGTTAAAACCATAACGGCCTTTTACACAAAGACGGTAATGGTTGGTATCGCCATCACGTCCTTCGGTGTATAAAATTTTGTCATCTTTAACATGATATTTAATTAAACAGCCGACACCACAATAAGGGCAGGTTGAATCAACGGTTTCATCAGCAAGTTCTAAACCAACGTTATTAGCTGGCATTAATGCGCCCGTTGGACAGGCTTGCACACACTCACCACAAGCAACACAGCTACTTGCTGCCATTGGATCGGCAATATCAAACACAATTTCTGCATGAGAGCCACGATTAGCAAAGCCAATCACATCATTCATTTGCTCTTCGCGGCAGGCACGCAAGCAACGCGTACATTGAATACAAGCATCCATATTCACGGCGATAGCAGGATGCGATAAATCAGCTTCTGGTTGAGCGCGTGACTCGAAGCGAGGTTCGCCAACTTGTAGTTTTTTAACCCAAGTATCTAATTCAGAGTCTAATTTGTATGGAGAGCCTACTTGCTCAGGAGTATCAGATTTTAACAGCTCTAATACCATTTTTTGTGATGCAAGCGCGCGTTTGCTTTCTGCTTGTACATTCATGCCTTCAGTTGGCATACGGCAGCAAGAAGGCGCTAATACGCGCTCACCATCAATTTCTACCACACATGCGCGACAGTTACCGTCGGCACGTAAACCTTCTTTATAACAAAGGTGAGGGATTTCTTTATCATGTCGTTGAGCGGCTTGCAGAATAGTTTCACCTGCGCACGCGCTGATTGCTTCACCATCAAGCGTGAAGTTAATCTCAGTTTCTGAATTAACAGTCATCGTTATTTACCTGTAATCTCTTGTGGGAAGTATTTAATTGCACAACGTAATGGGTTCGGCGCAGCTTGCCCCAAGCCACAAATGGATGCATCAATCATCACAGAAGAGAGCTCTTCCATTAAATCGGTGTCCCACTCTTTTTGTTCCATCAGTGCTGCGGCTTTTGCAGTTCCTACTCGGCAAGGAACACACTGTCCGCAAGATTCTTCTTCAAAGAATTTCATAGCATTGAGTGCTAGTTCTTTGGCGCTATCTTGGTTGGAGAAAACGACAACCGCAGCTGAACCAATAAAACAGCCATGTTCATTTAAGGTGTCAAAATCCATCGGAATATCTGCCATTGATTCTGGCAAAATACCCCCTGATGCACCACCTGGAAAATAGCCGTAGAACTCATGGCCATCTAACATGCCACCACAATATTCAGCGATTAATTCACGCATCGTGATACCTGCTGGTGCAAGGTGTACACCTGGTTTATTAACACGTCCTGAAATTGAGAAAGAGCGTAAGCCTTTACGCTCATGACGACCATAAGAAGCAAACCAGTCTGGGCCTTTTTCGACAATATCACGCACCCAGTAAACGGATTCCATATTGTGCTCAAGGGTAGGGCGACCAAATAAACCAACTTCCGCTAAAAATGGCGGGCGTAAACGTGGCATGCCGCGTTTACCTTCAATAGACTCGACCATTGCCGACTCTTCACCACAAATATAAGCACCTGCACCGCGGCGAAGATGTATGGGTGGAATTTCTGTTGGGAATTGTGTACGTAAATTATCGAGTTCTTTCGTTAGAATCTCGCGGCAACCTGCATATTCATCTCTTAGATAAATGTAAATCTCTTCACAGCCGACTGTTAATGCTGCGATTAACATACCTTCTAAAAAGCGATGTGGATCAGATTCTAAATAATGTCTATCTTTAAAAGTGCCTGGTTCGCCTTCATCAATATTGACCGCCATTAAGCGAGGGCCGTCAAAACTGCTAACAATACGCCATTTACGACCAGCAGGAAAACCAGCACCACCTAATCCACGAAGACCTGAATCTTCCATTTTTTTAATGATGCTTTCGGTTTCGATTGAACCATCTAAGACACCTTTCAGTGTTTGGTAACCTGCATCCGCTAAATAAGCTTCATGGCTGATATAGTCGGTGACAGCAGCAGTAATCTCATTTTTATCGACTGCTTGGGTGACTGATTCTGTTGTTGCTTCATCAATTGGATTTTGTCCGACAACGGCAACGGGTGCATGTTGGCAGCGACCCACGCAAGGTACTTTTTGTACGCGAACTTGTTCGGTATTGAGGCCGCTTTCTAAGGCATCAATTAAATCGTTTGAACCTGCCATAGAGCAAGATAGTGACTCACAAACGCGAACTGTTAAAGCAGGCGGTGCTGTTTGGCCTTCTTTAGTGACATCAAAGTGATGATAAAAAGATGCAACTTCATAAACTTCAGCAGGAGAAAGTTTCATTTCATGAGCAAGTGCGACCAGGTGCTTAGAAGAAATATGCTGATATTGATCTTGAATCTTATGTAGGTGCTCAATTAGTAAATCACGTTGACGAGACTCATCAGCAAGTAGTGTTTGAACTTCTTCTAATGCTTTAAGATCAACGGCATGGCCTTTAGGGCCTTTGCGTTTACGCTTGGTAATTTGATCGGAGCTTATTGTGATAACTGCCACTTGTGTTTCCTCCAGCGCTTTTGGTAAGTAAAGATAGCTATAATATGAGCCATTTTCCATGGCAAATTTCATTCACTTTACCAAAATTTTCTGTATCAGTTCAAGTAATCTTTTCTTATGGTGGCATCATAAACAATGATATTATCAATAGCCTAATTTTTCAGGCTTAATAAACAGTAGGATAATCCCTTGAACCCTCAACATTTACTTACATTTTCAGTGGTTGCTAGGTTAAAAAGTATTACCCTAGCAGCGCAGCATTTAAGCCTTGGGCAGCCTGCAGTTTCTGGGCAATTAAAACTATTGCAAGCTTTTGTTGGTGAGCCATTGTATGAGCGCAAAGGACATCAAATAGAATTAACAGCAGCCGGTATTGGTTTGTTGGAGTATGCCGATACGATGGATACGTGTTACACGCAGTCTTTAGAGTACGTGCGTAGTTTGCAGCAAGTGAATACCGGTGTTTTACGTATTGGTGCCACGATGACCATCGCCAGTTTTTATCTACCTAAATATTTAGTTAAATTGCAAACAGCTTATGAAGGTGTACAGGTTTATATGAAAACCTTAGATAATGCCGAGACGCTGCGTAATTTATATAGTTTAGATTTAGGTTTTATTGAGGGCGAGTTACCAGATATTGATTTACCCAGTAACTATCAAGTAATCGCTTGGCAGAAAGATGAGTTGGTTTTAGTGATTCCAGAAAATCACGCCATTGCTGAGCAATATGCGGACTATGTGCCTTTGGATGTTTTTACCCAGCATCAAGTTATTTGGCGTGAGCCGAGTTCAGGTGCGCGACAAATTATTGAAAAATCCTTAAAAAAAGCGCAACTAGTTGCACCTGTTAATATAGAAGTCACGGGAGTTTCTGCGGTTAAAGAGTCAGTACGAGCTGGGTTAGGGATCGGGTTTTCATCGGTTATGGCTTTAAAGAACGAGAATGCAGGTTTAGTCACGCGGCGTATTGGTAGTGCTGATGGTTTAATGTGGCAATTAAATATTATTGCACCGAAAGCTAATATGCAATCCAGAGCGGTTTTGGCATTTTTAGAGTTATGTAAACAAGCGAATCAGAGTTAATTTATGCGTATTATTAGTCTATTTATTTTATTATTTAGTTTTCAGTCTGTTATGGCTGCCTTAAGTATTAAGCAGGTTGCAAAAGGTATTTATGTACACCAAGGCGTAGTGGAAGTACCTAATGCCCATAATCATGATGAAATTGCCAATATTGGTTTTATCGTTGGCAAGCAATGCGTTGCTGTTATTGATAGCGGTGGTAATCCAAAACAAGGCGCAATGCTGAGACAGGCGATTAAAAAAATCACCCAAATTAAAATTTGTTATGTGATAAACACACACGTACATCCTGATCATATCTTTGGTAATCGCGCTTTTGAAAATATCCCCAATATTCAATTTATTGGACATAAGAAGTTGGCTAGGGCGATGGCAGTGCGTGGCTCTTTTTATATTGCACGATCAAAAAAACAAATAGGTATACAGCTAAGCAAGCAGGATATTATCCCACCGACAACCGAAGTAAAAAATACTTTACGTCTTGATTTAGGCGGGAGAACTTTGGTTTTAACGGCGCACCCTACAGCACATACCGATAATGATTTAACGGTGTTTGATGAAGCAACCGAAACCATGTGGTTATCTGATTTGTTATTTATCAGCCATTTACCTGTTTTAGATGGCAGTATAAAAGGTTGGTTAGCTGAAATTGAACAGTTAGAAAAAAGACAGTTTGATGTGGTGATTCCAGGGCATGGTGCGATTGATAGAAATTGGCCTGAAGGGATGCAAGCGCAAAAACAATATTTGCAGCAATTAGCCGAAAAATTGCGTTTAAAAATCAAACAAGGTATTTATTTGGAAACAGTTTTAAAAGAGATAGATCGTTCCGCAGCGCAAGACTGGTTATTATTTAATGATTTCCATAAAAAAAATCTGAGCAGTGCTTATGCTGAATTGGAGTGGGAAGATTAAGTTATGCAAATGAAGCCATTAGCTGATTTAATGCGTCCCGACTCATTAGATAATTATGTGGGGCAAAAGCATTTATTACAGCAAGGCAAGCCCTTGTATGAGGCCATCAATTCGGGACGGTTACACTCCATGATTTTTTGGGGGCCGCCAGGCACAGGGAAAACCACTTTAGCGCGAATGATAGCAAAACATTCTAATGCAAAGTTTATTGCTATTTCTGCTGTGTTAGCGGGTGTAAAAGATATTAGAGCCGCTGTTGCTGAAGCAAAAGATGCCAAACAAACCTTCCAACAGCAAACAATTTTATTTGTTGATGAAGTTCATCGCTTTAATAAAGCTCAGCAAGATGCTTTTTTACCGCATGTGGAAGATGGCACGGTTTTCTTTTTAGGTGCAACGACTGAAAATCCTTCCTTTGCTTTAAATAACGCTCTGTTATCACGTGCGCGGGTTTATGTGCTCAATGCGTTGACGACAGATGACTTAATCGAGGTTATTGATAAAGCGCTTAATGATGCAGAAAGTGGTCTAGCAGCTCTAGGAATTAGCTTGCCTGATGCGTTGAAAAAACAATTTGCCATGGCGGCAGATGGCGATGCGCGCCGCTTATTAAACCTTTTAGAAATTGCAGCAGAATTAGCGCAAGCAAAAGCAAGTGATGAAATTACAGAGGCGATTGCCAAAGAAGTATTAATTGGCGGTGTGCGGCGTTTTGATAATCAAGGTGAGGAATTTTATAACCAAATTTCAGCCTTGCATAAATCAGTACGCGGCAGCTCGCCAGATGCGGCTTTATATTGGTTTTGTCGTATGATTGATGGCGGTTGCGATCCGTTATATTTAGCGCGACGCATTGTGCGTATTGCATCGGAAGATATTGGTAATGCTGACCCGCGCGCCTTACAAATGACTATTAATGCGTGGGAAACACAAGAGCGCTTAGGTAGCCCGGAAGGCGAATTAGCTTTAGCTCAAGCTTTGGTTTATATGGCTTGCGCACCTAAAAGCAACGCCGTTTATAAAGCTTATAATGAGGCGATGCAATTAGCAAAACAAAGCGGCAGTCTGCCTGTGCCGAACCATTTGCGCAATGCACCAACAAAATTAATGCGTGAGCTGGATTATGGTAAAGAATATCGTTATGCACATAATGAACCGGATGCTTATGCAGCAGGGGAAAATTATTTTCCTGAGGAGTTGGGGGAGATGCAATTTTATGAGCCTGTTCCCCGAGGTTTAGAAATAAAAATTGCAGAAAAGTTAAAATATTTACGAGAATTAGATAAAATAGCCGATAATCATTAATTAGGTGGTGCTGAATTAGCCCATTTATGCCTGTCATATAAAACAAACAATAAAAATAATTATGGATTTAAATTTTCTTGATTTTGAACAGCCTATTGCTGATTTAGATGCAAAAATTGAAGAACTGCGCCGTATGCAGTCAGAAAATGGGCTTGATATCTCTTCTGCTTTAACTGAGTTAGAAGAGAAAAATGAAGCATTAACAGGTGAAATTTTTAAAGATTTAAGTGATTGGCAGATTTCCAAACTATCTCGCCATCCGGGGCGCCCTTATACCTTAGACTACATTGAACGTATCTTTACGGATTTTCATGAGTTACATGGAGATCGTGCTTTTGCTGATGACCAAGCACTAATTTGTGGTCTTGCGAAGTTAAGTGGTCAATCTGTGGTTGTTATTGGCCACCAGAAAGGGCGAGATACCAAAGAAAAAATTAAGCGTAATTTTGGTATGCCTCGCCCAGAAGGCTACCGTAAAGCACTGCGCGTTATGAAAATGGCAGAGCGTTTTCACTTGCCAATTGTATGCTTGATTGATACACCAGGGGCTTACCCAGGTATTGATGCCGAGGAACGCGGCCAAAGTGAAGCGATTGCACGTAACTTATTTGAAATGGCAAAGTTAGAAACACCTGTTGTTTGTACAGTTATTGGTGAAGGTGGTTCGGGTGGCGCTTTAGCAATTGGTGTGGGTGATCGTTTATTGATGCTGGAATACAGTACTTACTCAGTCATTTCTCCTGAAGGTTGTGCTTCAATTTTATGGAAGAGTGCTGAAAAATCACAGCTTGCTGCGGAAGCAATGGGAATTACATCTGATAGAGTAAGAGCGCAAGGCTTTTTGGATGAGGTGGTTAGAGAGCCGCTAGGTGGTGCACATCGTGATTTTGATACAGCTGCAGAGAATTTGAAAGAAGCTTTATTCCGCCATGTTAAAGAATTACGCCATGAAAAAATGGATGATTTATTAGAAAAACGTTACCAGCGCATGATGTCTTTTGGTGCTTTTTCTGAATAAAATTTTTAGATAGGACTACGCTATTCCTGCAAGCTCTAAGCTGAATCTATGAATATGGATCCTCGCTTAGAGCTTGCGAGATGACTGCGTAGCTGAAAATGCAAGAGGGGTAGAGGTACGAACCCACGGGCAATGGTTTCATCAGTTCACAATAAGGTTTCATCATGAAACTGTCTTCCTTCGATTTATCTCATTTCTTAAAAACCTACCCAACAGCGCAACAAATTTTCGTTGGTTACAGCGGTGGGGTGGATTCACATGTTTTATTGCATTTACTCGCAAATAGCTTAACGCCAAAAAAACAAATTACAGCCGTTTATGTGCATCATGGTTTGCAAGATTGTGCTGATGATTGGCAGTTACATTGCGCAAAGACAGCGGATGCATTAGGCGTGCAGTTTTTAGCGATACAGGTAGATGGACAAGTTAAAAAAGGAGAAAGTCCTGAAGAGTCAGCAAGAAACGCACGTTATCAAGCATTTGAAAAGTTAATCACTCACAATGCACTACTATTGTTTGCACAGCACCGACAAGACCAAGTAGAAACTGTTTTATTGCAGTTATTTCGTGGAGCGGGCTTAAAAGGTTTATCGGGGATGCCGGAAAGCATAAGGATAGGAGCCGGGTGCTTATTGCGGCCTTTTTTGGATGTCAGCCAAGACGAGATTAATCACTATGCTAAGCAACATAAATTACACTGGGTAGAGGACCCAAGCAATCAAGATTCCGCTTATGATCGCAACTATTTAAGAAATGAAATTTTGCCGCTTGTGACAGAGCGTTGGAAATCAGTTGATAAAGCTATCTCGCGCTCGGCAGAGCACTGTGCACAAGCCCAGCAATTATTAAGTGAGCAAGCTAAGGCCGATATGTTGCTATTGTTAGATAAACCGACATTAAGCTTAGATATTGCTGCTTTATTATTGCAAGATAAAATCCAACAGCAATGGATCATACGTGAATGGATGGTGTATTTGGATTTAAGAATGCCATCGATGAAGTTTTTAGAGTGCTTAATGAGTGATGTTTTGCAAGCAAGAGTTGATGCAAATCCCATTGCTCAATATGAAGGCTGCAGTTTTCGTCGCTATCAAAATCGATTATATGTGGTGTTAAATGCTGCAAAACCAATGCCGAACACTGAAATGATTTGGCAAGATATTCAGCAAGATATGTCTTTAACTGATCATTCAACATTACGCTTAATCGCTTCAGAAAAGGGTATCGCAAGTCAGCACTTTGAAGGTGCGTTAGTGCAAATAAAATATAGGGCAGGCGGTGAAAAAATTACCTTAGCTAAGCGAACCGGAAGGCATAGTTTAAAAAAACTATATCAAGAAGCAAAAATTCCGCCATGGAAACGAGAAAATATTCCGTTGATCTATATTGATGGAAAAATTGCCGCGATTGCTGATTTATGGATAAGTGCTGAATTTTATTCACAGGCACCGGAGTCTTGTTTGATAGTGGCTTGGCAATAAAGCTCATGACGAAAGGGGCGTTTTCGATTAAAATAGATCCAATTACACTTCATATTTAGCACAGGAACGATGCGTTTAAGTCTGTTAACGATAGATTAGGCGTGTGCTGGCATGGAGTTATTTATTTTCTCCTAATCTTTATCCTAGTTAATGACAAAATTTATATTTATTACTGGCGGCGTGGTTTCTTCTCTTGGTAAAGGGATTGCAGCTTCTTCTTTAGCAGCTATTTTAGAGGCGCGTGGTTTAAAAGTAACCATGACCAAATTAGATCCTTATATCAATGTTGACCCAGGCACAATGAGCCCTTTTCAGCATGGTGAGGTCTATGTAACTGAAGATGGCGCAGAAACTGATTTAGATTTAGGGCATTATGAGCGTTTTTTAAGCACGCACATGACCAAGAAAAATAATTTCACCACTGGGCAAATATACGAAAGTGTTTTGCGTAAAGAGCGTAAAGGTGATTACTTAGGTGCAACCGTGCAGGTTATTCCGCATATTACTGATGAAATGAAGTGTCGTGTTTATGCCAGTGCTGAAGGTATGGATGTTGCGATTGTTGAAGTTGGCGGTACAGTGGGCGATATTGAATCTTTGCCTTTCTTAGAAACAATTCGTCAAATTGGCGTAGAACTAGGGCGTGATCGTGCTTTATTTATTCATTTAACGCTCGTGCCATATATTAAAACAGCTGGCGAAATCAAAACAAAACCGACACAGCACTCAGTAAAAGAGTTACGCACGATAGGTATTCAGCCAGATATTTTAATTTGCCGCTCTGAAATGCCAATTCCATTGAGTGAACGTCAGAAAATCGCCTTATTTACCAATGTTAACGAAAAAGCGGTTATCTCTGCTTTGGATTCCGATACGATTTACCGCATTCCTTTATTGCTACAAGAGCAGGGTTTAGATGATTTAGTGGTTAATCAATTGCGTCTAGATGTGCCGCCTGCTGATTTAGCGGAATGGCGTGCTGTCGTTGAAGCAGTAACGCACCCTGAAGATACCGTCACTATTGCATTAGTTGGTAAATACGTTGATCATAAAGATGCGTATAAGTCGCTCACGGAATCATTAATTCATGCAGGAATCAGCACGCTGCATAAGGTCAAAATTAACTATATTGATGCAGAAATTATTGAAAAGGAAGGCACTGCAGCACTGGAAGGAATGGATGCTATTTTAGTACCAGGTGGTTTTGGCGAGCGTGGCGTAGAAGGAAAAATTGCAACCGTTCGTTATGCACGTGAAAATAAAATTCCTTATTTAGGTATTTGTTTAGGCATGCAGTCAGCTGTGATTGAATTTGCACGTAATGTTGCCGGCTTAGAGGGAGCGCATAGTACAGAATTTTTACCGAAAAGTCCGCACCCCGTTATTGGTTTAATTACCGAATGGAAAGATGAAGCAGGTATGCTTGAAGTACGTGATGAAGCATCAGATTTAGGCGGAACAATGCGTTTGGGAGCACAGAAGTGTCGCTTACAATCAGACTCTTTAGTTTTCTCGACTTATGGTAAAGATGTGATTACAGAGCGTCATCGCCATCGATATGAATTTAATAATAATTACATGGAAGCTTTAGAAAAAGCAGGTTTGCGTTTTTCGGGTAAATCTATGGATGGACGTTTAGTTGAAGTGGTTGAAGTAGCTGATCATCCGTGGTTTGTTGCTTGCCAATTTCACCCAGAATTTACCTCAACACCACGTAAAGGGCATCCGCTTTTTACAGGCTTTATAACAGCGGCTATTGGCCATAAAAAAGGATAAAACTGATGGATTTATGTGGCTTTGAAACCAGTTTAGAAAAACCTATATTTTTGATTGCGGGTACATGCGTGATTGAAAGCGAGCAAATGGCAATTGATACTGCCGGCTATTTAAAAGAATTAACTGATAAATTAGGCATGCCATTTATCTATAAATCTTCTTTTGATAAAGCCAACCGTTCATCACATGAAAGTTATCGTGGCCCAGGTGTTGAAGAAGGTTTACGTATTCTAGAAAAAGTAAAAAAACAAATTGGTGTACCTGTACTGACAGATGTACATGAAGATACGCCATTAGCAGAGGTTGCTGCTGTTGTTGATGTGATGCAAACACCTGCTTTTTTATGTCGCCAAACTAATTTTATTCAGGCTGTTGCCTCTCAGGGAATTCCTGTGAATATCAAAAAAGGTCAGTTTTCTGCGCCTTGGGATATGATACATGTTGTTAATAAAGCAAAAGCAACAGGTAACAAACAAATAATGGTATGTGAACGTGGCGCATCATTTGGCTACAATAATTTAGTGTCTGATATGCGCTCTTTAGCTGAAATGCGCAACACTGAATGTCCTGTTGTTTATGATGCAACACACTCTGTGCAATTACCTGGTGGGCAAGGGACTTCATCGGGCGGGCAGCGTGAGCATGTTTCAGTTTTAGCAAGAGCTGCTGTGGCTGCTGGAATTTCTGGTTTATTTATGGAAACACATCCAGATCCTACACATGCCTTAAGCGACGGTCCAAATTCATGGCCGCTAGACCGTATGCAAGAATTATTAGAAACATTAATGATGATTGATCAAGCGGTTAAATCAACAACATTAATCGAAAATACCTTATAAATATAATAACTCGGGGAACGTAATGGCTAGAATAGTTGATATCAAAGCAAGAGAGATTTTAGATTCACGTGGTAATCCAACCATTGAAGCAGATGTGATTTTAGCTTCAGGTTATGTCGGTAGTGCAATGGTTCCTTCAGGAGCCTCAACAGGTGAGCGTGAAGCGATTGAATTACGTGACGGTGATGCTGCTCGCTATTTAGGTAAAGGTGTTTTAAAAGCGGTTGAGTTTGTTAATACTGAAATCCGTGCAGCTGTATTAGGTATGGATGCAGAAGATCAAACGGCATTAGACCAAAAAATGATGGCGTTAGATGGCACAGAAAATAAAGGCCGCATTGGAGCTAATGCGATTTTAGGTGTTTCTATGGCAGCAGCACGCGCGGCAGCACTAGAAGCGGGTGTGCCTTTGTACCGTTACTTAAATAAGAGCGGCAAATTCATCATGCCTGTTCCTATGATGAATATCATTAACGGCGGGTCTCATGCGGACAATAGTGTTGATTTGCAAGAGTTTATGATTTTACCTGTTGGCGCATCATCATTTAAAGAAGCTATTCGTTATGGTGCAGAAGTATTTCATAATTTAGCAAAAGTATTAAAATCGCGTGGACTTGCAACAACAGTCGGTGATGAAGGTGGCTTTGCTCCTAACCTATCTTCTAATGAAGAGGCAATTGAAGTTATTTTAGAGGCGATAGAAAAAGCAGGTTATAAAGCGGGCGAAGATATCTATCTGGGTTTAGATGCCGCTGCTTCTGAGTTTTATAAAGACGGTAACTACGAGTTAAGCTCTGAAGGTAAAACTTTAAATGCAACAGAAATGACTGATTTCTTTGCAGACTGGGTAGAAAGATATCCCATTATCTCAATTGAAGATGGACTTTATGAAAATGACTGGGATGGCTGGAAAGGATTAACTAATAAAGTGGGCGATAAAATTCAGTTAGTGGGTGATGATTTATTTGTGACTAACCCAGCAACGCTTAAAGAAGGAATAGATAAAGAAATTGCCAACTCTATACTGATTAAAGTCAATCAAATTGGTACGTTAACTGAAACACTCGCTGCGATTAATTTGGCACAGGCATCGGGGTATACCGCCGTTGTATCACACCGTTCTGGTGAAACAGAAGATACAACGATTGCTGACTTATGTGTTGCATTAGGGACTGGACAAATCAAAACAGGCTCACTTAGCCGTTCTGATCGTATTGCAAAATATAACCGTCTAATGAAAATTGAAGAAGAATTAGGTGCTGATGCTGTTTACGCTGGTCGTAGCGCATTTAAAAAATTAGCTTAACATTGAGGCTGCGCTCATACTTTTCTTATGATGAGTATGAGTCACTTTTGTAGGATGGGTAGAGCACTTTGTGAAACCTATCCTCATTATTGATTGAGCCTCTTTTCCCCGCATAAATATTAGATTAATTTCATACCAGTATTTATTTAGTGTTATGAGCTTTTTGTTAATATAAAACCCACTCTGGATATCTTATCAAAGCCATTATAGCGCTCCTATTTAGCTTAATTATACTTCTACAGTATCGGTTGTGGATGGGGGATGGAAGTGTCTCTAAAGCACGTCTTTATCAATATCAGTTAGATAATTTAAAAAAAGAAATTCAAATTAAGCAACAGCGTAATGCCGCATTAGCAGCAGAAGTCAAAAATTTGCGTAAAGGCAAAGAAGCGATAGAAGAAATTGCGCGATATGACTTGGGAATGCTAAAAAAAGGTGAAACATTTTTTCAAGTGATTGAGCCGTCAACAAAAAACAAACTATGATAAAAGAGACTAAATTTTGGGGTATTGTTCCCGCCGCAGGCGTTGGAAAACGTATGCAAGCTGACCGCCCTAAACAATACTTGGAGCTTAATCAGCGTACGGTAATAGAGCAAACTTTAACGCGTTTATTGCAAGTAGAGAAGTTAACTGGCGTTGTGGTTGCTATTTCTAAAGAAGACCCTTATTGGCCGAATTTAGAAGTTTCTAAAAATCCACGTATTCATACAGCCCCAGGGGGTAAAGAACGTGCTGATTCAGTTTTATCTGCTTTGAAATCAATTACTAATTTGGCAGATGAAAACGACTGGGTTTTAGTGCATGATGCCGCTCGCCCTTGTATTACAGCAGACGATGTAGAAAATTTAATTAATCAATTAAAAGACCATGCCGTCGGTGGAATTTTAGGCTTAGCATCGCATGATACATTGAAGTCAGTTAATGATGAATTGGCGATTGTCGATACCGTTGATAGAAGCACTATTTGGCGCGCATTAACCCCGCAAATGTTTCGTTATGGCGAATTGAAACAAGCACTAGAAGAAGCGGCTGATAAAGGCTGGGTAGTAACGGATGATGCGAGTGCCTTAGAATTACAAGGTAAACAGCCAAAAATGATAGCAGGGCGCTCGGATAATCTAAAAATTACCCGTCCCGAAGATTTAGCTTTAGCACAATTTTATTTGGAGCAACAACAATGATACGAGTAGGGCAAGGTTACGATGTACATCGGTTTGTCGATGAAGGTGATGTGATTTTAGGTGGAGTAAAAATTGATTACCCACAAGGTTTAGAAGCACATTCAGATGGGGATGTGGTTTTGCATGCTCTTGCAGATGCATTATTAGGTGCTGCTGCTTTAGGTGATATAGGCAAGCACTTTCCTGATACTGACCCAGAATTTAAAGGCGCAGATAGCCGTGTATTATTGCGGTTTGTTTACAATATAGTAAAAGAAAAAGGCTATTGCTTAGCTAATGCAGATATTACTATTATTGCTCAAGCGCCTAAAATGGCCCCGCATATTGTTGCTATGTGTACTAATATCGCAGAAGATTTAGAAGTCGATTTAGACTGCATTAATGTAAAAGCAACCACGACTGAAAAACTTGGTTTTGAAGGTCGTAAAGAAGGCATCGCAGTACAAGCGACAGTATTGATTAATAAGGATTAAGTTGTAAAATTTATATTGAAAGATTAGAAGCAGACTCGATAAAATAAATGTTCTTTTAAGAGGTGCTATGCGCTAGCTTAAAAGAACAAGTTTTGAATGATTAAATTTACTTATGATTACCTTGTCTTAAAGGATAGGTCAGTATGAACACATTCTTACGTGAGAACCCAACGATTGCTTTTGGTTTGGGCTTACCCTTGCTATTTGTTATCGCATTTATAGCAATCTCAGGAATACCTTATCTGTTAGTTGCACCACCACAGTATGATGTTATTTACGCGACAAAATACAATCATTATCAAAGCGGCATTCAAATTTCGGTAGTCAAGCAGAAAGCTCAAATTTACTACCAAGGTGGCGCACATAATAATCAGAAGCCACGACTTTGGCGATACAATTCAAAAACGGGTGCGGTACAGGAAATCTCTTTTATCTTACCGGGTGGCCTCAGTATTAATGGAAAAAAAAGGGGGGCTAAGGCAGAAGTGTTAACAACGACGTTGGCCAGTGCTCCTGAATTAGATAGCTTGACGCTTGATTCATCTAGCATTGCCGCTGATGGTTATGAGTTTAGTTTAGATAACCGCTATTCAAGGCATGCATTCGGAGGCTTGTTTTTTTCCTCACGTAACCGTTATGAAGCGGCATTGATAAAAAATGGTCGTAGGGTTCGGCTGCCAAATATCAACGGCTATTATAGGAACAACATACAGTTTATTGGCTGGGTGATTTCTTCATGATTTCTATCGTTGTCATTATTGTCATCATTTTATTTATTGGTGGTGGTTTATGGATATGGCCGCTGGTGGCGAGTTTTTTAGGCTTATCCAGCGTAACAGACAAATCAAGTGCGCTAAAGCATATAGGGCAACTCATGAATACTTACGATATTCTACCGGTTGAAGTTGAATCTGCTTTTCATAGCTCTAACTCTCATAGTTTAGCTGTCAATACACGCAGTAAGGGGGATATTGCCAAGGTTCTTTTTGCTTATCTAGGGGCGATTTTTATTCTAGCAGGCATGGGTACTTATATTGGTATGTTTTGGGATGATATGGGGAGTACCATGCGGGTGTTAGTTACACTCGGTGTAGGCTATTTTCTTTTTATTGTTCTCATATCAGCACTGCATGAAGGTAAGTTTTCTGGGCTTATTTTGCCACTTACTTTGGCGAGTGCCTTTATGATGAGCAGTGGCTGGTTTGTGCTGATACATGAAGTGTACCCGCAGCTTGATAACTGGCGGGGTGCAGTACTTTTTGTATTTTCTATTATGGCTTTGCATCAAGGCATATTATTCAGTAAATATAGGCGGACAGTACTGGTATTCACCGCACTTTGTTTTATGTATGGGTTTTTATATGTTGCTTTTGAGATGCTTGATGTTACAGTCGCGTATATTGCTATTGTATTAGGGTCTTCAGTATTTCTGCTGGGCTCAGCATTAGAAAAAACACCGTATCGTGTCTTAGCAGAACCTGCTTTATTAATTGGAGCAGGCTATTTTAACGCCGGCTTGTTTGATCGTATGGCAGCCTTTACTTCTATCAGTTGGGCGAGTTTATTGACGGGTATTTGCGTGGCTTTTACCGCTTATGGCATACATAAAGCAGGTCGTTATCCACGATTAATAGCAATTGGCTATTTTGTTGGCTCAGCCATGGCTTATGGTGGATTGTTTGATCTTATACATAATACAGCCATTGAGTTGCTTTACCTTTTTGTAACGGCGGCTGTTCTTTACATTTGCGTTGCTATACAAAGCCGCGTGTTATTGTTAACAACAGTGATTGCGATGCTTTCTTTTATTGGTTATTTCTCAGAAAAATACTTCACAAATGTGCTGGGCTGGCCTGTGACACTTATTCTTATTGGTATTATCTTTTTGGGGGTTGGTGTTGGTGCTGTCGCACTAAAGGTTAAGGAGCGGATTTAGGCACTTATACGCTCATTAAGGGTTTCTCAAATCAACTTTTCTTAATGTGTTGTTGGAAGTATGGTAACGCTGGGGACAGCCACTGCTTATTTATTAAGCTAAAATTATTAGCTAACTAATTTTTTTTCAATGTAACGCTGTTTTTTCTTATCGGTTAGTTTATCTAGCTCAACCATAATTAAACCATCAATACAGTCATTGAAATCAGGATCAATATTAAAATCAATAAAATGACAGCCTTTATCGGTACATAATTCAACATATTGCTTATAAAGCGTAGGGACTTTTACCCCTAGTTTTTTTAATTCACTGTTTAAAATCTTATAACTTGTTTTGTAATCTTCATTAAATTCTTTAGCAGCAAATTGTTGCGCTTGTTTTGAAATGGTAAAGGGGTTTTTTGCAGTAGCAAGAGGCAAGTCCAAGCCAAATTGCTGCTTATAAAAACTCACAATCACTTCTTTAGCTTGTGGGGGATAGGCATTACTCATACTGACTGGGCCAAACAGATATTTTATATTGGGCTGATCTCTTAAATAAGCACCAATACCATACCAGAGGTAATCGAGGCTGCGTTGCCCCCAGTAACGTGGCTGAACAAAACTCCGCCCTAACTCAATGCTATTAGGCAGGTAGCTTTGGAATTGTTTATTGAGTGCAAATAAACTGTTGGTATAAAAGCCATCCACGCCATGACTAGCCATGATCTTATGTCCTTCACCGAGGCGATACGAGCCAACGATTTCAAGATCAATCTCATCCCATAAGACTAAATGGCTATAATACACATCATATTTATCTAAGTCTTGCGCCTCCCCCGTACCTTCTTCAACCGTTCTAAAGGTCAACTCTCGTAGGCGTGCAATTTCCTGCATAACCGGGCAATCATCTTTAAATTGGTAAAGAAAAATTTTCTTATTATCCTTTGTTTCACCCAGTAATTTCGATTGATAGAGTGCCTTTTTTAAGGCCTTACTATTAACTGGGTGTGTAACTGTTTCTATTGTTTTAAATAAAGGTTTTTTGCCCTTTTTAGCAAGATTTTGAACATGCTGGCGAAATTGATGACTCAGTTGCTTATTGTTGCCTTCTGTCGCCATAAAGGCTTGGTAGGGGATAGGTGAGCCAACCCTAAATTTTAGTTCTTGATGTTTTTTATTAAACATTTCCTGTACTAGCATAAAGGTTCCTAATGGCTTATACAGGGTTGACATGCCATAAAATAGAGCGGAATTAGAGGCTTGAATATGGATGGGGAGAATAGGACACTTAGCTTTTTTTGCTAATTTTATAAACCCTGATTTCCACTTTCCATCCCGAATTCCCTTAGGTGTAATGCGAGATACCTCACCAGCAGGGAAAATAATAACAGCCTCTTCATTCTCTAGTGCGCTGAGCATCGCTTGGTACGATTTTTTATGGTTGGTGTTTTTGGATAACACATCGACGGTTAAAAAGACGGACTGTAAGGGTTCCATATAAGATAAAACTCGATTAGCGACAATACGCACATCAGGGCGTACAGAGCGAATGAGTTTTAGTAGGGCTAAGCCATCTAAAGTACCAATAGGGTGGTTAGCAATAATAAGTAATCGTCCCTCTGAAGGAATGTTGTTGTATGAATTAGCAGATATTTGATAGCTAAACTTGAAAAAATTAAGCAGTTTGTTTAAAAACGCAAACCCTCGTAAGTGCTGGTTTTTTTGAATAACTTGATTAAAATCATCTTCATGTAAAAGTTTTTTAAGCACTTTGATTAAAAGCTTACTTTCTTTATTGATTTTTAACTTAGGGTAGGTGTCTGCTAATATTTTTTCAACATCAATCATAGTGAATTTCCCTTCTATTGATTATTTAACAATAAGTCTATCGGGTAAATATTTCAATAATATTAAGAGGTGAAAATAAGAGAAAAATAAAGTCCCTCTTAGACATTGAAGAATGGCTTTAAAGAGGTTTATGATTGAACTTGAAGACAGACGTAAAAAACGTTATTTAAAAAGGGCAGCGCGTAGGGTGGGATAGCGTAGCGTTTTCCACTTTAGGATAATCATCGATGCCAATAACGCCGGAAAACGCTGGCGCTATTCCAGTCTACGGGTTATCGCATTCCCACGCGGGAGCATGAGAGCGGTTATAGTTAAGAATACCGACAAAAGCGGTTCTTTGTTAATTTGTACCTGCCCCGAATGGTACTTACTTAAGAACTTATAATATTTAAATTCAATTAGTTACAATATAAATTAGGCATTGTTAGCGCGTAGGGTGGAATAGCGTAGCGTTTTCCACCTTAGGGTAATCATCGGATGCCAATAACGCCGGAAAATGCAGGCGCTATTCCAGCCTACGGATTATCGCATTCCCACCCCTGTTTTTCGAACTCAAATGGCTTTATCATTACATTTTGCGAAACCAATAATATTACAAGTTACTGATTTTTGAGGAGAAAATAACTCATCGTTTTGCGTAGTCCTGAGGTTGAATGCAATAAGTTCTTTAATAGTATGCATTGAAACCTGTAACGTATCTAGTTATACTGCAATCTATGATTATAAGTTTTAAGCATAAAGGTCTTGAACGATTCTTTAGGAATGGAAGTAAATCAGGAATTCAATCAAATCATGCTATAAGGCTTCAGCTTATCTTAGGTCGTCTTAATGCCTCCTCTCAACCACAAGATATGAATTTACCAGGTTTAGCTCTACATCAATTATCTGGTGACAAATATGAGGTTTGGTCTGTGAAAGTAAATGGCAATTGGAGGGTGACCTTTAAAATGAATGGAGAGCATGCTGAAATTGTTAATTATGAAGATTATCACTGAGGTATAACTATGTTAATGCACAATCCACCCCACCCCGGCCTAATTATTAAAGAGCTTTGTATTGAGCCTTTAAATATCACAATTACCGATACAGCAAAGGCTTTAGGTGTTAGTAGAAAAACATTATCAAGTATTATTAATGGTAAAGCAGGAATAAGTCCTGAAATGGCTGTTCGTTTATCAATTGCCTTTAATACATCATCTGAAAGCTGGATAAACCAACAATCTCAATATGACTTATGGCAAGCAGAGCAGCATCGAAGTGAGTTACATGTTTCTAAGCTTGCGGTGGTGTAAAGAATACATAATTAGTGGGCCCTTTTGAAAAATGGATGGGGAAAACTGACGGTCTACTGTACAAATGGAGAGTTGAATATTATCAGCATATACTGGCTGCCTTGCTTTATGCAGAGACGGTCGATAAAGTTGAGGTGTTATTACCTGGAATATAGAGCTTAAAAAATCGCCAGTAAGTTAAAAGGGCAAGTGCGTGTTTCATTTGGCTCTTACTTTAAAACAAAATATAGCGTTTAGCCCAATCAACATAACTTTTTTCAGTGCGAATACTAAAATGCTTTAAACGACATTTTGAACGGATTTGGTCAAGTAATTTCATAAGGTGTATTTCTATACTGTAAAAGGTGCTTTGTAAGTCATTAATATATTGATTTAATTTGACATTATTATTTTTAGAGATTATTGTACACCTTATGTAAAAAATTTAGGCACCTTTTAAAGGTGTGTAATAATTGTTA
>JAQRMR010000023.1 GCA_028599115.1 Methyloprofundus sp. | reverse complement strand
ATCCTGTGGATAATGAGAAGTTACCAAAGTCCTAGTTAAAAACATGACAAATTTGTCATACCTGATTAAATCACAGCAATACGTTCTAATAACCCCATTAGTTAAAACCAGGCAATATTTAAAAATAAACGAATAACATCGTAAGTTCATTTAAACTTGTTAGCATTTAGAAAATAAGGTATTTTAATTTTCTCTGCTGATGTTATCTGTTAATAAGATACTTTGTAAAAACAAAAGGAAAAATAGTTTATGCAAGCTCAAAGCTACCAAAAACGCATTCTTATCGCAGTCAGTGGGTTATCTCCACAAATCCTAACCGAAACCCTATACGGCTTAGCCCTGAAGCAAGATTTTATACCCACAGAAATACACTTAATTACCACACTAGAAGGCGCGCACCGTGCAATATTAAATTTATTACATGCACAAAATGGCAAATTTCATGCCTTATGTAAAGAGTATGATTTACCCGAAATTCAGTTTAACGAACAAAACATTCACATTATTCATGATGCCAACCATCAGGCGCTAAATGATATTCGCACACCCGAACAAAATGAAGCCGCTGCGGATTACATCACCAATATCATAAAAGAACTCACCAGTGAAGAAGACTCGGCCGTTCATGTGTCTATTGCTGGTGGGCGAAAAACAATGGGCTATTATCTAGGCTATGCGCTGTCTTTATTTGGCCGCAGTCAAGATCGTTTATCGCATGTATTAGTCTCAGAAGGCTATGAAGGGCATCCAGAATTTTATTACCCTACAAAAGAAAGCTATGTGATTCATACGCGTGATGATCATCCACTTGATACTTCAAAAGCCGAATTATCTTTAGCAGAAATTCCTTTTATTCGCATGCGCCAAGATATACCCACTAAATTATTAGGAGGAAAAGTCGGTTTTTCAGAGACGATTAACTTAGCGCGTAAAGCTGAGCTAACACCGGCATTAATTATCGACTTAATAAATAAGAAACTTTCAGCTAATGGTGAGATTTTTACCCTGCCGGCTATTTCAATTGTTTTTTATACCTGGTTGTTAAAACAAACCGTATCAACGCAAGAAGCCCTAGAAAAACCAAACGAAGTTGAACCTAATACCGTGTATGCCAAAGATTTTTTAATTGATTACCATGAGGTTGTGGGTGAAATGGGTGCAGAATCAACAGATGATGGCTTAAGTAACGGCATGGAAGGCGCTTTTTTTGCAGAACGCATTACACGCATTAATAAAAGTTTAAAAGAACATCTTGGGCAACGATTAGCCGAGGCTTATAAAATTAAAGGGGCTAAGCATCATGGCACTATGTTTTATGCAACCGGCTTATTACCCGAGCAATTACAATTTAAAAACATCACTGAGACAACATAATGACACATACCCTGATTAGTTTTTTAGGTAAAGCCCGTAAAGGCGATGGCGGTAAATACCGTACAGCGAATTATGATTTTGATGGTGATATTAAAACCACCCAGTTTTTTGGTTTAGGCTTAACTGACATAATAACCCCTGACCGCCTAATTATTTTAGGGACATCTGGCAGTATGTGGGATGTGTTTTATGAAGACCTTGCTGAAACGGAACAACAAGAAGATTACTGGATAAAACTCAGTGAATCCGTCACTAAAAATACGGTGACTCAAGAACAGTTGCAACAATGTGCGCAAGATTTAAGCACTAAATTAGGGCTGCAATGTATTTTAAAGATTATTCCTTATGGAGTGAACGAAGCTGAGCAATCCGATATTTTGCAAATCATGGCGCAAGATGTCGAAAATAATGATCAGGTCTCCTTAGATTTAACCCACGGTTTACGACACTTGCCTATGCTGGGTTTACTCAGTGCGATGTATTTGCAAACCGCGAAACAGGTACAGATTAACGGTATCTATTCGGGCGCATTAGAGCTAACACCTGAAGAGACTAAAATCACCCCCGTTATTCATTTAGATGGCTTGTTAAAAATAGCGGCTTGGATTAGTGCTTTGCATGGCTTTGATAAAACAGGGGATATTGCTCCCTTTAGCGACCTTTTACAACGAGAAGGAATGGCAGCTGAAACGGCAATTTTATTAAAAGTTGCTGCGTTTCATGAGAGTACCCTTAGCATTACCAATGCTCGCAGACCTTTAAAAGATTTTGCCAAACAAACAGAGGGCGCGCTGCCAGGCATTGCTAATTTATTTGAGGACAGTTTAAAAGAAAGAATCGGATGGAAAGATCAAGACAGTATTTACTTGCGTCAACGTGAAAAATCCATTTTTTATTTACAGCAAAGAGACTATGTTAGAGCTGCTGCATTAGGCTATGAAGCAGTGATTACACGTTGCCTAAAGAAAAACAACCCAAGAGCCGATGTCGAAAACTATGAAGTAAGAGATGAAGCGCGAAAAATGATAGAAACTCAGCTACCAGAAGCGGACATAAAGCCCTATAAATTATTAAAGAACATCCGTAACTCCTTAGCCCATGCCAACCGCCCGAACAAAGGCGAGATTCAACGCATTCTAAGTGATGAAGCATCATTAATAAAAGAATTAAACAGCTTATTTGAGCAACTACTCCCAGAAAACTAGGACCTTAGCTTATGCAAAAAATAGAAGCACAATTTGAGATTGTCACGCCGATGTTTATTGGCGGAGGCGACCACCAAGAATCACCCGAAATTAGGCCTCCCTCCATTAAAGGTGCACTACGTTTTTGGTGGCG
>JAQRMR010000022.1 GCA_028599115.1 Methyloprofundus sp. | reverse complement strand
TATATGTGAAAGATGGGCACGCAAAAAACGCTTTGCCCATCCTACAAGGCTACAATGGATATAAATTTATAGGTTTTTTCCTTTAATATATGTACAGCAAGCAACTTTACAGTGAAATCTCCCCTGAAAAGCAGAATTAAGCTTTTCTTTCTGATAAAATAACTCGCTAAACTAATTTTCTTATTCCAAAAAAACAAGTAGGTATTTAAAATGACCTTTGTCGTTACTGAAAATTGCATTAAATGTAAATTCACTGATTGTGTCGATGTTTGTCCTGTTGACTGTTTTCATGTCGGCCCTAACTTTTTAGTTATTGACCCTGATGAGTGTATTGATTGCACATTATGCGAGCCTGAATGTCCTGCTGAAGCAATTTTCTCTGAAGATGAGCTACCTGAAGGCCAAGAGCAATTCATTGAAATCAACGCAGAATTATCTCAAACATGGCCTGTTATTTCTGAGGTTATTGACCCACTTCCTGATGCAAAAGATTGGGATGGAAAACCAGGTAAAATTGATTTATTAGAAAGATAGATTTTATTTTTCAGCGCAGGATGGGCAAAGGTTTTTTCGTGCCCATCTTTGCGGTATGAATGATGGGCACGGGATAAAGCTCCTTTGCCCATCCTACTTAAGGCACTGACAAGTAGCCCGTATGAAACGCAGTGTAATACGGGGTTTCGTGGCTCACCTTCCCGTATTACGCAAGCTTCATACGGGCTACGGGTTTTTGTTTAACTATTTATGCGACATTGTTTATTTATACTTTCCCAACCCAACCTTCCCCAGTAAGAAAAAAACTGCGCTACCCTTCCTCCTGCAAATATTCATCTTTTAAAATCACATAATGATTAGCTGAATATTCTAAAAATTCTTTTTCTTGTGTTGTTAATAGCCGCGATTTTTTAGCTGGCGCACCAATATACAAATAGCCACTTTCCAGCACCTTTCCCGCTGGCACTAAAGCACCGGCCCCGAGCATAACGTAATCCTCCAATATCGCGTTATCCATAATAATGGCACCAATACCGACTAAACAATAATCACCTACCGTACACGCATGCACAACGGCACGATGCCCTACCGTGACACCTTTGCCAATTTTTAAAGGTGCGTTTTTAGGCGTGTATTTTCCTTTATGAGAAACATGTAAGACTGAGCCATCTTGGATATTCGTTGTCGCACCAATTTCTATCGAAGCAACATCACCGCGAATAACCACTGTTGGCCAAATTGAAACATCATCTGCTAGCCTGACATCGCCAATAATAACTGCACTGTCATCCAAATAAACACGCTCCCCGACTTCAGGATGCTTGGTTTTAAACGTTCGTAATGCCATCATTTGTGCCTTTCTTCAATTACTAAAAGCATCATGATACGAGTTTATCAAAAGGATGCAAAAATGAATCAGCGGAATTTATGAATTTTAGTTAAAATTCATGCACTAATTATTAACCCAACTTTAGATCAACCATGAGCAACCCTTTATTAAGCAACGCTGATTTACCTCTTTTCTCACAGATCAAACCTGAACATATAGTTCCTGCAATGGATCAGTTATTAGCCAATGCTCGAGAGACTGTTAAACAAGTGCTCGCAGAGAATAAAAACTACACTTGGGATAATTTAATTGCGCCGATTGATGCGATAGAAGATAAAGTCAGCCGTGCTTGGTCCCCTGTTAGCCACATGAACTCCGTAACCAATAACGATGATTTACGTGATGCTTATAATGAGTGTTTACCTAAACTGAGTGAATACTCAACAGAAATGGGGCAACATGATGCTTTATTTAAGGCTTATAAAAGTATTGCAGAAAGTGAGGCTTACGCTGATTTAGATGTGGCGCAGAAAAAAATCATCCAAAATTCTTTACGCAGCTTTCGTTTATCGGGTATTGCTTTAGATGATGAGCAAAAAGCGCAATATAAAGATATTAATTTAGAATTATCTCAGCTGACTAGCCGTTATGAAGAAAATTTATTAGATGCGACAAATGCTTGGAGCAAGTTGATAAAAAAGAAGTCTGATTTAGCGGGTCTACCTGAATCGGCACTAGAGCAAGCCAAACAAGCAGCTGAAATGGAAGGTGAAAAAGGTTGGATGCTCACGCTACAGTTTCCTTCTTATATTGCTGTGATGACTTATGCCGATGACCGTCAATTGCGCTCAGATATGTATAAAGCCTTCTCTACACGCGCTTCAGAATTAGGTGCAAATGAAGATTGGGATAATACACAAATCATGGATAGCTTAATTGCTTTGCGCCATAAAAAAGCGCAGCTATTAGGCTTTAATAATTACGCAGAATTGTCATTGGCAACAAAAATGGCGGAAACGCCGAAACAAGTCACTGACTTTTTAGAAGAATTAGCAGAAAAATCACTGCCTCAAGCAAAACAAGATTTAGTGG
>JAQRMR010000021.1:10989-26404 GCA_028599115.1 Methyloprofundus sp. | reverse complement strand
TGAAACCGTTTAGTGCCGATGATAGTGTGGATTTATCCATGTGAAAGTAGGGAATTGCCAAGCTCTTAAATTAGAAAACCCATCCTATCAATAGGATGGGTTTTTTTTTGCCTGAAATTTATTGGCTAGTTAAAATGAGTAGTTACTTTAGATAGATAGGCTTGTAGGACGTTAATATGCTGATGAATGTTTTAAATTTACATAGGAAATATACGGCAATAATATCAGGAATTTTATTAACGCTATCCTTTGCTCCATTTGATTTATATTATTTGGCTTTTCTTGCTATTGCATTGCTCAAAAGTGCATTAAATAATTTACAGCCTAAACAGGCAGTTAATATTGGTTTTTTATTTGGCCTAAGCTTATTTGGTAGTGGAACATCTTGGGTTTATGTCAGTATGATGCTGGGTAAGCAAGGTTTTGCATTTATGCCTTTTATAATGGCCCTATTATTTTGTAGTTTTTGGGCTATTTTCCTCGCAGTATTTAGCTACTTATATACAAAATGTAGAATAGCCAATAAGCTTGATATCTTATTTTTTTCTAGTCTCTGGGTGTGTTTAGAGTACATACGAGGAGAGTGGATTCTAAATGGTTTCCCTTGGCTGCAACTTGCTTATAGTCAGATTGATACTCCATTTTCAGGGTATATACCGTTATTTGGAGTGTATGGCACAAGCTTTATTATAGTAATTACATCCTGTTTATTGCTTAAGTTGGCCTATAGATTTAATAAATTAAATATTCTATTGATAGGCAGTATTTTTTTTCTAGGTTTGGGACTAGCAAACATTAAATGGGTAGAGCCTGCTGGAGATGCTTTTAAAGTGACTTTAATTCAAGGAAATATTGCTCAAAAAGATAAATGGCTATTAGAAAATAAAAATAAAACCTTAAAGCAGTATTATGCTGATACGTCTAAACACTTAGATTCAGCGTTAGTTATTTGGCCAGAAACATCCATTCCTGCTTATTATAGTGAAGTAAAGGACGGTTATTTAGCTTCTTTGCAGGAACTAGCCTTAAGTAATGAGACAGATATTGTTACCAGTTTGCCGTATAAGAATGAAAAGGGGGAATTATATAATTCAGTACTCATCCTTGGGCAAAAGACAGGTCTATATAAAAAGATACACTTGTTACCTTTTGGTGAGTATTTGCCGTGGCAACCGATTTCAGGCTATTTACTGAGTTTAGTCGATGTTAGGTTAGGAATGTTTTCTTCCGGCAAGCTTGAGCAAACTTTATTAACGGGAGCTGGGCACAAATTTGTGACTTCAATTTGTTATGAAGATGCATTTGGCCAATTAAGTATCAATCAGGTGAAGAATGCTAAATTTTTAGTTAACCTCACTAATGATGGCTGGTTTGATGGTTCTATAGAGCCTTATCAGCACATGCAAATTGCAAGAATGCGGGCGCTAGAGTCAGGGCGTTTTCTTTTGAGAGCAACTAATACTGGAATGACAGCAATTGTTTCGGAAAAAGGTGAGCTTATAGCACAAGCGCCAATTAGAGAAAGAGCATCAGTTACCGGTATGGTTACGCCTATGCAAGGGTTAACTCCTTATGCAAAAGTAGGGGATAAGCAAGTTCTTTGGTTAATTTTAGTGCTGTTTCTTATTCTATTAAGTTACCAAAGGTTTAGTTATTGGGCATGCGGTTTTTTTTCATGTGAGCATAATAAAAATACAAACCAATAATTAAACTTAACCATATCGCAACCATTGGACCAATAACACCATCATAAGGGCTAACTAGAAATTTCAGGTCAGACTCTGGGTTTACGATGACTAAACGGTGAGCCATTTTAATTTGCCAGACCCATGCAGCGTGACAACCTATGCACCAAGCTAGGCTAAGTTTCAAATGTGTGCGCATAACGGCTAAAAATATTCCAACCATTAATAATGCCCATAGTACAGTAAGGTGAGCAGGATTAAGCAAGTTGTTAAATGCTTCTAATACAAGTTTAAATGTATCGGATAACGTTGCCTCAGAGAATGGAATTGAAGTTTTTGCTTTAACAAAATGCAGTGTTGAGTAATAAAATGAGCTAATAAGAATAGCTGTAGTTACACCTATTCTTTTAACGTAAGCAGTGATTAAAATTCCTCTAAACATCGGTTCTTCTAAAAATGAGATGAGAAGGGCCAATAAGAAGCTGACTAATAAATTGACTAAAGTTTGTTCTAAAGTCCAATGAACTCCGGCTTTCAATAGGGTTATATCTAATGAATAGCTAAGATATAAAATGGGAAATAGGGTGAAAAGGCCGAGAATACTGCCAAAAAACATGTGCTTTATAAAGCACTTAAAGCGGACAAAACCCAATTCACTAGCCTTGTGCTTTAGGTAACGCATACTAGGGTAGATACTTAAAATTAGTAGGACTTGGGTTGTTTTACTGATTAACTTGCGTAATTCTAAGCTGCCTTCTATTAAGTTATAAATCCCGAAAGCAACGAAGCAAGATATAAGCGAGAATATAATGAGAATAAAAAAAGGCAGGCTAAGCATTTTTAATTTAGTGATCATTGAAGTCTCCCCATAATGTTTGTACGGCGGTTAATGCGGCTAATGCCGCCGTTTCAGTTCGTAAGATACGCGGGCCTAGTTTTATGGGGGTGAAGCCTGAAGCTATTGCTATTTCTCGTTCTTGCTCTGAAAATCCTCCTTCAGGGCCGGCTAATAGGGTGATTTGTTTGGTGTCATTTTGTATTTCAGTTAGGCTGATTTTTGCATAGGGGTCTAAAAATAACTTAGTGCCTGCTTGCTCAGCAACCCAGTCGGAAAAAATCGTAATATCTGCAACTTTTGGGTTGATTGTTCTACTGCTTTGCTCTGCCGCATTTTGTGAAATCTTCTGCCAGTGCTCTACCTTCTTTTCTTTTTTATCATTCTTAATTTGTATTGAGCAGTGCTCGGTGACTAAAGGACAGATTTGATTAATACCTAGTTCTACAGACTTTTGAATCGAAAAATCCATGCGCTCTCCGCGTGAAATACCCAATCCTAAGGTAATATTGAGATTGGACTCTACGGAACGGTCATTAAATTTAGAGAGTGTAATTAAGACTTGTTTACGGGAGACCTCGCTCACTTCCCCTTGATACTCGCCACCTTCACCATTAAATAGGATAACGGAATGTCCTTTTTTTGTGCGCAAAACTGAGCGTAGATAGTGAGCGCTATCATTGTTAAGCTGAATAGTATCATGCACTGCTAAGGCTTGGTCTACAAAGAGTCGTGAGAGTCGCATTTCGTTTCCTTAATAGCAAAAAAGGTAGCAGAAACGATAAAGTTTGCAGCTACCTTTTGATGTATATCTTGCAGGGGGAGTATTTAAAAGTTTAAATTATTCCATACCGCTAAAGTAGGTTTTGATTGATTCATCGTATAGAAGTGTAAACCTGGGGCGCCATTATCTAATAATTGCTGGCATAAATTAGAAACGATCTCCTCGCCAAAAGCAATAATAGAGTCTCTATCATCGCCAAAACCCTCTAATGTTTTACGCATCCAACGAGGAATATCGGCGCCACACATATCAGAAAAGCGAAATAGTTGCGAATAATTAGTGATAGGCATAATGCCTGGTACGATAGGAATATCGATACCGTGCTTTTCACATTTATCCATAAAATAAAAGTAAGCTTCAGCATTATAAAAGTATTGAGTGATAACGGCATCAGCGCCTGCATCAACCTTACGTTTGAAGTTAGCAAAATCATCCACTGCACTATGTGCTTGTGGGTGGACTTCAGGGTAAGCAGCGACATGAATTTGAAAATGATCACCTGTTTCACTGCGAATAAAATCAACCAGTTCGTTAGCAAAGCGAAATTCACCAGCAGACATCATGCCCGAAGGTAAATCACCACGTAGAGCAACAATCTTGGAGACACCATGTTCACGGTAATTCGCTAAAATATCGCGGATATTTTCTTTTGTTGAGGCAACGCAAGATAAATGCGGTGCAGCAGCAACGCCATTTTTTTGGATATTAATAACCGTGTCGTAGGTTTTATCGCGGGTAGAGCCACCAGCACCAAAAGTTACCGAAAAGAAATCCGGGTTGAGTTGAGCAAGCTCTGAATGTACTTTTTCTAAATTCTTAGCGCCATCATCTGTTTTAGGCGGGTAAAACTCAAAACTAAATAAGTCAGCTTTATTTTGTTTATTCATAATAGGCTATTTAAAATGAAAGGGCTAAAAATTTAATAAGCAGCATTTACAAACTAAATGCTGCTTATCCAGTAGTTACTTATTTTTAGTAACGATAATGATCTGCTTTATATGGGCCTTCAACAGGAATGTTAAGGTATTTAGCTTGCTCATCAGATAAGACCGTTAGTTGTACACCTAACTGTGCAAGGTGTGAACGTGCTACTTTTTCATCTAATTTTTTAGGTAGAATATAAACTTCGTTGCTGTAATCATCTGCATTATCCCAAAGTTCCATCTGAGCTAAAACTTGGTTACAGAATGAGTTAGACATAACAAAGCTAGGGTGACCCGTTGCACAACCTAAGTTAACTAAGCGACCTTCAGCTAAGACGATGATTTTCTTACCGTCAGGGAAGGTGACATGGTCAACTTGAGGTTTAATATTATCCCAAGTGTATTGGCGCAGTGATGCAATTTCAATTTCTGAATCAAAATGACCAATATTACAAACAATCGCGTTATTACGCATTGCTTTCATGTGATCATGGTTAATGACTTGGAAGTTACCCGTTGCTGTGACAAAGATATTACCTTCTGGCGCAGCGTCTTCCATGGTTACAACGCGGAAACCTTCCATTGATGCTTGTAATGCACAAATTGGATCAATTTCTGTTACCCAAACTGTTGCACCTAAACCACGTAAAGACTGCGCGCAACCTTTACCAACATCACCGTAACCACAAACCACGGCAATTTTACCGGCGACCATAACATCAGTTGCACGTTTAATACCATCAACTAATGATTCGCGACAGCCGTAAAGGTTGTCGAATTTTGATTTTGTAACAGAGTCATTAACATTGAACGCAGGAACTTTTAAGCTGCCATTGGCAACCATTTCGTGTAAGCGTAAAACCCCTGTTGTTGTTTCTTCTGATAGGCCTTTCACATCGGCCATTAATTCAGGAAATTTCTCGTGCATCATGACAGTTAAATCACCGCCATCATCCAAAATCATATTTGGGCGCCAGCCATTAGGGCCAATAATTGTTTGCTCAATACACCATGCTGCTTCTTCTTCTGTCTCACCTTTCCATGCGAAGACAGGAATGCCAGCTTCAGCCATTGCTGCAGCAGCTTGATCTTGTGTTGAGAAGATATTACAAGATGACCAGCGTACTTCAGCGCCAAGTGCTGTTAGTGTTTCAATTAAAACTGCTGTTTGGATAGTCATATGTAAACAACCAGCAATACGAGCGCCTTTTAAAGGTTGTGCTGCGCCATATTCTTCTCGTAATGCCATTAATCCAGGCATTTCGGTTTCAGCAATTTGTGTTTCTTTGCGGCCCCAAGCAGCTAGAGACATATCCGCTACTTTATAATCTTGTTCGCTCATATTTGTATCCTAAATAGTTATTAAAAATTAAAGGCCAGCGGCACTTTTTAGCTCATCTACTTTATCAGTCTTTTCCCAGCTGAATGAATCTTCAGTACGTCCAAAATGTCCGTAAGCAGCAGTCGGTAAATAAATGGGTTTTAGCAAATCAAGCATAGCAATTAAACCTTTAGGGCGTAAATCAAAAACATCTCTAATGATTTGAACTAAACGATCTTCGCTAATTTTTCCGGTACCAAAAGTTTCTACACTGATAGAAGTAGGCTCCGCAACGCCAATAGCGTAAGAAACCTGAATTTCACAACGCTCAGCTAACTCTGCAGCAACAATATTTTTGGCAACATAACGACACATATAAGCAGCAGAACGATCCACTTTAGAAGGATCTTTTCCTGAGAATGCACCGCCACCATGACGAGCCATGCCGCCATAAGTATCAACAATGATTTTACGACCGGTTAAACCACAATCTCCCACTGGGCCACCAATAATAAATTGACCAGTTGGGTTGATGAAGTATTGAGTGTCTTTATGCAGCCATTCTTCGGGTAGGGTAGGTAGGATGATTTCATCCATAACCGCTTCTTCTAAGCGTTTTCCACCCATTTCAGGAGAATGTTGTGTAGATAAAACAATGGCATCAATAGCAACAGGTTTATTGTTTTCGTAGCGGAAAGTAATTTGGCTTTTTGCATCAGGGCGCAACCATGGCAATGTGCCATTTTTACGCACTTCTGCTTGGCGCTGTACTAAACGGTGAGAATAAGTAATCGGCGCAGGCATTAAAACATCGGTTTCATTGCTGGCATAGCCAAACATTAGTCCCTGATCACCAGCGCCTTGCTCTTTATCATCGCCATCATCGACACCCATGGCAATATCAGCAGACTGTTTACCTATGGCATTAATGACCGCGCAGCTATCCGCATCAAAACCAATATCAGAGCTGGTATAGCCTATATCTTTGACTACTTTTCTAACGACAGCCTCGGTGTCAACCCACGCATCGGTTGTAATTTCACCAGCAATAATAACCATGCCAGTTTTAACCATCGTTTCGCAAGCAACGCGTGCTTTGGTATCTTGTTCAAGTAGTGAATCTAAAATAGCATCAGAAATTTGATCGGCAACTTTATCAGGGTGGCCTTCTGATACAGATTCAGAGGTAAAGATATAATTATTACTCATAAATATGGTCCTTTTTTATACAAGGGATAAATATAAAGTCTGAACTTATAATTAGTAAGTTTCAGGTAAAAAAAAAGGTTGCCTAAGCAACCTCTTAATAGATGGTGGGCCCTCCCAGACTCGAACTGGGGACCTGCCGATTATGAGTCGGATGCTCTAACCAACTGAGCTAAGGGCCCTAAAAATATTTAGATCAGTCTGCATCCAAGAAACAGCGTAGTTGATCTGAGCGAGAAGGATGGCGTAATTTACGCAATGCTTTCGCCTCAATTTGTCTAATACGCTCACGCGTTACATCAAATTGTTTTCCGACTTCTTCTAAAGTATGGTCAGTATTCATATTGATACCAAAACGCATACGCAATACTTTAGATTCACGAGCAGTTAGTCCCGCAAGCACATTTTGAGTCGATTCTTTTAATCCTTCAATTGTAGCAGACTCAACAGGAGAAAGCATCTTAGAATCTTCAATAAAATCGCCTAAATGTGAATCTTCATCATCACCAATCGGTGTTTCCATAGAAATAGGTTCTTTGGCAATTTTTAATACTTTACGCACCTTGTCTTCAGGCATTTCCATAAGCACTGCTAGCTCTTCAGGTAATGCTTCACGACCTTTTTCTTGCATGATTTGACGTGAGATACGGTTCAATTTATTAATCGTCTCAATCATATGCACAGGAATACGAATAGTACGGGCTTGATCTGCAATTGAACGTGTAATCGCTTGACGAATCCACCAGGTTGCATAAGTAGAAAACTTATAGCCACGGCGGTATTCAAACTTATCCACGGCTTTCATTAAACCAATATTTCCTTCTTGGATTAAATCTAAAAATTGTAAGCCACGGTTAGTGTATTTTTTTGCAATTGAAATAACCAAGCGTAAGTTAGCTTCAATCATATCTTTTTTAGCGCGACGTGACTTTGCTTCACCAATTGAAATGCGACGGCTAATATCTTTAAAATCAGAAATATTCACTTTATTAGCGGTTTCAATATTGCTTAATAAGGCTTGTGCTTTTTTGATATGCTTTTCTCTATCGGCTAAAAGATCAGCAGATTGATCGCCCTTAGATATTTTCTCAGCAATCCATTTAAAGCTCACTTCGTTACCAACAAAAGAATCAATAAATTCTTTACGGTCAAGTTTTGATTCTTTTACGCATAATTTAAGAATTAAACGCTCTTGATCTCTGATACTCGCCGTCACCATGTTAACCATAGCCGTTAGTTTTTTGAAGTACTGAGGGTGCCATTTTATTTCTAAAAAGCGATCAGCAAGGTGATCAAGGGCTTCATCAGTTTTTTTATGTTTGTAGCCATTCTTTTTTATGCATGCTTCAACAGCATCGTAGCTAGCGACCATGATGGAGACTTTTTCTTGCGCCTCTTCTACAGTGATACCTTTAGGCTCTTCTTTTTCTTCCTCTTCGTCAGAATCAGCAGTGTCTGCAGGTGTTGCTGCAACACTAGAGTCATCATATTCTGGTGCATTTAAATCGATAAAGTCAGACATAATGTCAGACAGGCGTAGCCCACCTTCCTCGCCAATTGATGCAAAATCAGCAAAAAATGTTTCTGACACGGCGCTGGCACGAGAGACTGCACGTATAATTTGGCGCTGGCCTTCTTCTATTCTTCGAGCAATTTTTAATTCTTCTGGGCGTGTTAATAGGCCAACAGAACCCATTTCGCGCATATACATTCTGACGGGGTCAGTTGTACGGCCGAACTCACTATCGACAGCAGCAAGTGCGGCGACCTCATCAGCATCATCTTCATCAGTTGTGACTTCATTTTCAGATAAATCTTCAGTATCTTCAGGGCGTGTTTCATGTACCTTGATACCTAGATCATTGATCATGCCAACGATGTCTTCAATTTGATCAGGGTCAATAATATCATTCGGCAAATGATCATTCACTTCAGTGTAAGTTAGATACCCTTGTGCCTTACCTTTAGCAATTAGCTGTTTGAGTTGTGACTGCTGTTGTTTTTGATTCATTTTATACTCTTAAAATGGCATACCGATTTTTGATATGAGGTCATATATTATTTTCGATCTGCCAACATAGTTAACAGTTCTTTTTGTTGCAAGGCATCCAAGCCGCTTTCTCTTTCTTGGGCAATTAGTTGATCTAAGCGATGCTCGTAGCCTTGGCTTATTAATCGGTCAATTGCGCCTGAAAACTCTTCTTTTATTTCGCTTCCCGAGATATAAAATTCATGGTTCATCATGATTTTTATATATTTCTCTTTATCTGTGCCTCTGAAGTGTTCTAAAAGGCAGGGCAGTTTGATAGTGGGGGCAGATATGATGATTTCAACTATTTCTTTTAATAAATCCACGCCAGGTAGGTTTATTAATGCCCAATTAATGTTTTTATTTTCTAATATTTCAATTAACTCAGGGTTTTGTAGTAATAAGGAGAGTGTTGAGCGAATAGGGGAGAGCTTGCTATCCGCCTGTTCTCTTGTATGTTTATTGGTGTTTTTAGTATTAGTTTGCTGTTTAAAAATATCTAAAGACTCGACTTTAGTTAGTGCTTTTAGCTTATTTTGCATAAGGTCCTGAAAAATGCCATTAGGTAATTTCTCAAGATAAGACTTTGCTTTATTAATTAAGCTTGCGCGGCCTTCTATATCGCTCAAGTTTAAGCCTTGGCTTAAGCGCTCAAAGAAATAGTCAGATAAGGCTTGCGATTCATCTATTTGTTGCTCGAAATAAGCAAGCCCCTTTTCTCTGATTAAATTATCAGGATCAATGCCCAAAGGTAGTTGCATTATTTTTATTTGTCGTCCATCGCGCAGGCAGGGAAATGCGGCGCCAACAGCTCGCCATGAAGCTTCTTGGCCTGCTTTGTCGCCATCAAAACAAAGAACAATTTCAGAGCTAAAGCGAAAAAGTAGCTCTAAATGTTCTTTAGATGTTGCTGTGCCTAATGCGGCAACAGAGTAATCTAAGCCAAATTGGGCTAAGGCAATGACATCCATATAGCCCTCAACCACTAATATTCTATTGGGTTTTGCATTGCGGCTTAGTAATTCATAAAGTCCGTAGACTTCTTTTCCCTTATGGAAAACGTCAGTTTCAGGGGAGTTTAGGTATTTAGGGAGAGAGTCATCTAAAACTCGTCCGCCAAATCCGACAACCCGCCCGCGCCTATCACGAATAGGGAAAACAACGCGCCCTCGAAAGCGATCGTAAGCACCGCCGGTGTCTTTTGCAATAGCAAGTCCAGCATCAATCAGTTCTTGAGTTTTGAATTGCTTATTTAGCGAATCCCAGCTATCTGGCGCAAAGCCGATATGAAATTCTTGAGCAATTTCACCGCTTAATCCACGATTTTTAAGGTAGTCGACAGCAATTTTGGCTTCCGAATTGTTTCTAAGTTGCTCGACATAAAAACTAGCTGCCTGCTCTAGAACCTTAAAAGAAGTGCTAGCTGTCTTTTTTTTGAAAGGTGTTGTGCTTGATTCTCGAGGAACCTCAACACCAACAAAACTAGCTAAGTCTTCAATCGCTTCTACAAAGCTTAGATGGCTAAAATCCATTAAAAAGCTAATGGCGTTACCACCTGCACCGCAGCCAAAGCAGTGGTACAGCTGTTTGCTGCGAGTTACGGCGAAGCTAGGTGTTTTTTCTGTATGAAAAGGGCATCTGGCTGTGTAGCTATTGCCTGATTTCTTAAGAGGGAGGTGGCTATCGATTAAATCGACTATATCCACTCTGACTAATAAGTCATCAATAAAAGGGCGGGGAATCATTCCTGCCATAAGATGCCTGTTCTATTAAACGCCGAGTAATGCTTTAATTTTGGTACTAACAATAGCCATGTCTGCGCGACCAATCATAGCGGGTCTGACAATACCCATGACTTTGCCCATATCTTTAATAGAGCTTGCTGATGAATCTGTAATCGCTGCTTGAACCATTTCAGTGATTTCATCTTCCGTTAAAGCTTTAGGTAAGAAATCTTGTATAACCAGAACTTCTGCTTCTTCAACTTCCGCTAAATCCACGCGATTAGCATCGCGATATTGTTTAATTGATTCGCGGCGTTGTTTAAGCATTTTATCTAGCACAGCAATAACGCGCGCATCATCTAACTCAATGCGTTCATCAACTTCTACTTGTTTCGTTGCAGATAGAATGAGCCGAATCACGCCTAAGCGTTCTTTTTGACGGCTCTTCATTGCTGCTTTCATTTCGCTTTTAAGGCGATCTAGCATCGTAGTCATTTTAGATTACAGCTGTGGGCGGCCACGACGAAGATTTTTAAGTGCATAACGCTCACGAGATAATTTTTTCAAGTGACGTTTAACAGCAGCGGCTGCTTTACGTTTACGTTCTGCCGTTGGTTTTTCGTAGAATTCACGACGACGAACTTCTGATAAAACACCTGCTTTTTCACAAGAACGTTTGAAGCGACGGATAGCGATATCGAATGGTTCGTTTTCTTTCAATTTAATTGAAGGCATTAATTTTCCTAGTTTGCTAAAATTCTATAAATAGCCGGCGCGTAAATATACAGCCAGCGAAACCCTCGATTATATCAGTAACTTTTTTAAAATCAAAATCTATGTATATTTTAGGTATAGAAACATCTTGTGATGAAACCGGTGTCGCCATCTACCATAGTACGCAAGGGCTAATTCAACACACATTATATAGCCAAATTGCAATGCACAATGAATACGGAGGCATTGTGCCGGAACTTGCCTCTCGTGACCATATTAGAAAACTGATTCCATTGATTGATGAATGCCTACAGCTGAGCAAGCTGAGCAAAACAGATATTAATGCCATTGCCTATACAGCAGGCCCAGGCTTGGTAGGTGCTTTATTAGTGGGTGCGGCAACGGCAAAAAGTTTAGCGTGGACATGGGGAATACCGGCTTTAGGTGTACACCACATGGAAGGGCATTTGTTAGCGCCGATGCTAGAAGAAAATAAACCCGAATTTCCTTTTGTCGCTTTATTGATTTCTGGTGGGCATACACTGCTGGTTGATGTGCAAGGAATAGGACAGTACCAATTACTTGGCGAATCTTTAGATGATGCGGCAGGCGAAGCTTTTGATAAAGCAGCTAAGTTATTAGGTTTAGCTTATCCGGGTGGACCTTTACTTTCAAAGCTAGCTGAGAAAGGCGCAGAGGGCCGCTTTAAATTTCCTAGGCCAATGACAGATAGACCTGGTTTAGATTTTAGTTTTAGTGGTTTAAAAACATTTACCATGAATACTTTTAATAAAACTGAAAAAACAGAACAAGATAAAGCGGATGTGGCTTTAGCTTTTCAGCAGGCAACCGCAGAAACTTTGGCCATTAAATGTAAGCGGGCATTAAAACAAACGGGTATTAAACGGCTTGTTGTTGCGGGAGGTGTCAGTGCGAATACAAAAATTCGTCAAAATTTAGAGGCGATGGTGAAAAAAGAGCGTGCAGAATTGTATTTTCCACGACCTGAATTTTGCACTGATAACGGGGCAATGATCGCTTATGCAGGTTGTCAGCGATTAATGGCAGGGCAAGCTGAATCTTTGCAAATTAATGCAAGGCCGCGTTGGCCGATTGATGAGTTGCTGAAGGGAGAGTGATATAGTAAATCTACTTTGTAGCGTTAGGAGGAGATATGGGTAAATTAGATGAAGTTAAAGCGCGGATTGATTGGTTAAAAGAGCTTTTTAAAATAGTAATCACTATTATGGTTGCAGATATTGCAGGGGTGGCTAAGCTTTATATTGATAGTGAAATTGAATTATTATTTTATGTGGGAGCTGGAATGCTACCTATTTTTTCGGTAGTTTGTATTATAATTAGTCGAAAAATTGATTTTCACTTAACTGAGTTGGGAGAAATATGATGGCTACATTTTTTATTATTGCTGCTGCTGTTGCGCTTGTTGTTGCGCTACTTTACCCTGCGTTAAAGACACATTAAATTTAATTTACCGCCCTATTTTTATAAAAGAGGGCGGTAATTTTCTTTCTTTACTTCTGAAGTGCACTAGCAAATGCATTCGCCATAGAACTCTGTACTGGCGCTGCTTTTTTTACCGTGCGTTTTGTCGGAACTCGCTCATTAGCCGGGCGAGCTTGTTTTTCCTCGCCGCCTTCCTTTTTCATCGATAAGGCAATGCGTTTACGTGGTACATCAATTTCTACCACTTTAACCATCACTCTATCGCCTGTCTTCACTACATCACGAGGGTCTTTAACAAAGACATCGGCTAAATGGGAAATGTGTACTAAGCCATCTTGATGCACACCTATATCGACAAAAGCACCAAAATTAGCAACATTTGTTACTACACCCTCTAAGCGCATACCTTCTTTTAAATCGGTGATTTTTTCCACACCTTCTTTAAATTGCACGCTTTTAAACTCAGGCCGTGGATCGCGTGCGGGTTTATCAAGTTCTTGTAAAATATCAACAATAGTGGGTAGGCCAAAAGCATCCGTTATAAAGTCACGCGGATTTAAACTGTTTAATAACTGAGTCTTACCGATTAATTCAGCAACCGGTTTTTCCGCTTTAACCGCGATATTTTTTACAAGGGGGTAGGCTTCTGGGTGAACAGAAGAATTATCTAAAGGGTTTGAACCGTGACGAATACGTAAAAATCCTGCCGCTTGTTCATAGGCTTTATCGCCTAAACGCGGTACTTTTTTTAATTGTTTACGATTACTGAATGCACCGTTTTCATCGCGAAAAGTAATAATGTTTTTGCTAATCGTGCGGGATAAACCAGAGACTTGCTGCAATAATTCAGCAGAAGCGGTATTTACATCAACACCGACCGCATTTACACAGTCTTCAACGACGGCATCTAAACCACGCGCAAGCTGAATTTGATTGAGGTCATGTTGATATTGGCCTACGCCAATCGCTTTCGCTTCAATTTTAACGAGTTCAGCTAAAGGGTCTTGTAAGCGGCGCGCAATAGAAACTGCGCCACGTAAAGAAACATCAATATCAGGGAACTCTTTAGACGCTAATTCAGAAGCAGAATAGACGGATGCACCCGCTTCAGAAATCATGATTTTATTAAAACTTAAATCTTTATGTTGTTTCATTAAATCCGCCACAAGCTGATCGGTCTCGCGCGAACCAGTGCCATTGCCGATGCTTACTAGCTCAACTTTATGTTGTTTAATCAGCTTAGCTAAAGTCGCGATAGAGGCATCCCATTGATTTTTGGGTGCATGTGGGTAAATGGTTTCAGTGGCAACTAACTTGCCTGTCGCATCAACGATTGCTGCTTTAACGCCAGTACGGATACCTGGGTCTAAGCCCAACGTAACTTTTTCACCCGCTGGTGCGGCTAATAATAAGTCTTTTAAATTCAGTGCAAAAACGCGGATTGCCTCTTGTTCGGCGGTATCACGTAATTGCTGCCTTAAATCTAAATCAATGCGTGTGAATAATTTAACTTTCCAAGCAAAGCGTGCTGTTTCTGCTAACCAGGCTTCAGCCGGTTTTTGTGTATCCGTAATATTTAAGTGATGCGCAACAATTTGGGCGCAGCGTAGGTGGGCTTCTTTTTCATCGCTATCAGGGAGTAAGTTAATATTAAGCAAGTTTTCATTGCGTCCTCTAAATAAAGCTAAGGCACGATGTGATGGGATTTTATTAATGGCTTCTTGGTAGTCAAAATAATCTTTAAATTTAGCGGCTTCTTGTTCTTTACCTTTCGCGACTGTGGCATGTAATAAACCTTTATTCCAAAGTCGTGTACGCAAAGTACTGACTAACTCTGCTTCTTCAGACAGGCGTTCCATAATGATTTGTCTTGCGCCATCTAAAGCCGCTTGCGCATCAATAATTTTATGTTCAGTATTAAGATAATTTTCAGCAATACTTAAAGGGATGCTATTTCTATCATTTAAAATAGTATCAGCTAAAGGCTCTAACCCCGCTTCGCGTGCAATTTGTGCTTTGGTGCGGCGTTTAGGTTTATAAGGCAAATATAAATCTTCTAAGCGTGTTTTTGTTTCCGCTCCTTTAATGGCCAATTCCAGCGCAGGTGTGAGTTTTTCTTGTGAGCGGATGCTGTCTAAAATAGTTTCGCGGCGGGTATTGAGTTCGCGTAGATAAATTAAACGCTCTTCTAATAAACGTAGCTGGCTATCATCGAGCCCACCAGTGGCTTCTTTACGATAACGGGCAATAAAAGGCACGGTTGCACCTTCATCTAATAAAATAACCGCGGCATTAACTTGTGTTGCTGGTACGGCTAATTCTTCAGCAATTTTTTGAATAACATCCATTTATAAAGACTCATAAAAGAAGAGAAAGGTGGGTAGTATAACGCTTGCCTCACTTTTTAACTCCACTTTGTTTTTAACTGCCGGTGTTCGCTAGCACAATCTCTTAAATACAAATTGATTAAACTTTGATAAGGAATGCCTTTGCTGTCAGCCATGTTCTTAAAATAAGAAATAGTGTCTTCATCAATACGAATAGTAATTTGCTTTTTTAAGCGTTTTGCATAGGGGTTTTTAACTGATTTTGAAAAATCATAAGATTCACGCATAACGATTGTCCTCATATTGTTTTCTTTCCTTTTTGTCAGCTTTTCGAGCTGAAATGATACGGATAGTGTTTAGCTCTCTTTCACAACAAACCGTTAGTAAATTTGAGTGCAGGCTT
>JAQRMR010000021.1:6186-10889 GCA_028599115.1 Methyloprofundus sp. | reverse complement strand
TTTTTCTGGTTTGAGATATTTTTATTTTCATCCCATTCGAACTTTAGACTATCCATAAACTACAATATAATTATATTGTAGTTATAAATCAAGATAAGTATTGTGAGTCGCCGGCTGATAAATATAAGTAATTACTCGAAGCAAGAGAGTGGGTGTTTTATGATGGTACTTTAAAATAAATTTTGTGATGCATGAAAATAATACTTTTAGCGGGAACCCATTCCGGCTGTGGAAAAACAACGATTATGCTGGCTTTATTGCAGGCACTGAAAGTACAGAATGAAAAGTTGGTTGCATTTAAAGCAGGCCCTGATTTTTTAGACCCCTTGTGGCATCAAGCGGTTACACAGCGTGTTTCTTATAATTTAGATACACGGATGATCGGCGAAGAGCAGAGTTTAAAAATAATGGCGGCGCAAGCTGAAACAGCGGATGTTGCGATTATTGAAGGTGTTATGGGCTTGTTTGATGGTCGATCCGGTGTGGGGGGCAGTGGTTCCAGTGCTGAATTGGCTCAGCGTTTAAATGTGCCTGTGTTTTTGGTCGTTGATGCCAAAGGAATGAGCGGATCAATTGTGCCCTTAGTGAGTGGTTTTGTTGCTTATGCAGAAAAAATGCAGGTACACATTGCGGGTATTATTGCTAACCGTGTTGGTAGTGTGCATCATGCAGAGCTTTTGAGAAAAGAATTGCAGCAGCATAAGCAGCCACCTTTAATTGCATGGATGGAGGCAAAGGCTCCGTCATTACCTGAGCGGCACTTAGGTTTGGTTCAGCCCTCGGAGTGTGTTGTGCCTGGTTTTTTGCCCTTTTTCCATAGCTTAGAGAATGATTTAACGCATTTATTTGCACAGCAGTTAAAGCCAGCAAGTAAAGATAAAAAAATGCAGCGATTATCAGGTAAAACGATTGCCGTTGCGCAAGATGCCGCTTGTTGTTTTATTTATCCTGCCAATATAGATTTTTTAACTCAGCAGGGCGCTGATTTGGTTTATTTTTCACCGATTAATGGTGATAACATTCCTAATGATGTGGATGCGCTTTGGTTGCCGGGCGGTTATCCTGAGTTGTTTGCGCGTGAATTGTCGGTATCGAAGACATGGAAATCACTAAGCGCTTTTATTGAATCAGGAAAACCTGTTTTAGCCGAGTGCGGTGGCGCGATGATATTAGGCCAATCATTACGAGATTTATCCGAAAAAACATGGCCGATGGCAAATGTGCTACCGTATCGTTCCATTATGCAAAGCAAGCTGGCTTCTTTGGGTTATCGAGAAGAGGTGTCGGGTATAAAAGGGCATGAATTTCATCATTCAATTCGTGAGACAGAATCGGCATTAACACCCTGTTTTAATGTGGGGAGAGGAGATACGGGAGTGCGTTATAAAAACCTACGAGCCTCTTATAATCATTGGTATTTTTCCAGTGCGCCAGATATTGCTGCTGCTTGGTTTGGCGCATAAGCAATCAACAAAATAAAAGAATTTTAATGAAAACAAAAGAGCGTAGACAAGGTGTTGTACTGGTTAATACCGGCGAAGGCAAAGGTAAATCATCCAGTGGCTTAGGCATGGTATTCCGTGCGGCAGGCTGGGGAATGAAAGTGTGTGTGATTCAATATATAAAAGGTAAATGGCAAACAGGCGAAGAAAAAGCCGCAGAGCGGTTTGATAATATTGAATGGCATGTTTTGGGGGATGGTTTTACTTGGGATACTAAGAACCCAGAACAAGATATTAAAACCAGCCGTGAAATCTGGGAATTTAGTAAACAAAAAATACTATCCGAAGAGTTTGATTTTGTTTTATTAGATGAGATTAACTATTGCTGCGGTTATAACTGGATTGCTGGGCAAGAAATTGCGGATTTTATTCAAAATGAAAAGCCCTCGTGGATGCATTTAGTTCTCACAGGGCGTAATGCAGCGCCAGAAGTGATTGCAGCAGCACATACTGTGACCGAAATGACTAAAATAAAACATGCTTATGGGCAAGGGATTAAAGCCGAACAAGGCGTGGAATTTTAAAGTGGAGCGCTGGCTTTAGCCTGCAGCTTAATAGGCTACGCATCGCGTACCAGAGCACTTAAAATAAAAAGGGCCAATAAAAATAATGATGAACAAGCACTTATACCCAGACATAGAACCATTTAAGCATTTCTTTTTAGAAACCGGCAGCCAGCATAAAGTCTATGTAGAGCAATCAGGAAACCCAGAGGGTATCCCGGTGCTTTTTTTGCATGGCGGCCCGTGTTCTGGTACAAAGCCAAAACATCGCTGTTTTTTTGACCCCGATATTTATCATATTATTTTATTTGATCAGCGCGCTTGTGGGCAATCAACCCCTTTTGGGGAGTTAGAAGCTAATACCACGCAAGATTTAATTGATGATATGGAGCGTATTCGTCTGCAGCTTAATATCAAACAATGGCTGTTATTTAGCGGCTCTTGGGGAAGTACCTTAGCGTTACTTTATGCGCAACAGTATAAAAAAACAGTGGCAGGCATGATTATCCGAGGTGTCTTTTTGGCGCGTGAAAAAGATTTATCCTGGTTTGTTAAAGAAGGCGTTAATGCGATTTATCCAGAAGCTTACCAAAACTTATTAACTAGTTTAGAAGAGCATAAGATAGATAATTTATATAACACTTTATGGGGTGATGATGAAATTGCCGTATGGCGTGTGACCAAAGCATGGATGCAGTGGAGCGGACAAGTGGCTTTGGGTGCGGAATATCGTAGCGAGGGGGTACCAGAGCATATTAGTAGCCGAATGGTTGAGCAAGTGAAGATGGAATTGCACTATGCTAAAAATAAGTATTTTGTTGCAGAAAATCAAGTGCTAGAAGCCTGCGTAGAATTACAAGATATACCTGCGATTATCATACACGGACGTTATGATTTAGTGTGCCCGATAGAAGCTGGTTTTAGCTTAGCAAAGGTGCTACCCCAAGCTGAATATGAAATCTTACCAACTGCCGGACATATCGCCCAGGGGCAAGAAATGATTCATGCATTAGTGAGTGCGACCGATAAAATGGCAGAGGAGCTAACGCAACAATGAGCCAGAAAAAACGATTAGTAATTGCCATGACTGGCGCAACAGGCGCGATTTATGGCGTCAGAATGTTGCAAGTATTACGTGAGCAAGATGACTGGGAGTCGCATGTAGTAATATCTAACGCAGGCTTGGTTAATTTAAAGTATGAACTGGATATGGAGCGGGCAGAGTTATATGCTTTAGCGGATAAAACCCATGGCGTTAATGATATTGCCGCCAGTATCGCCAGCGGATCATTTAAAACAGAAGGCGTGATTGTCGCCCCCTGTTCTATGAAGACTCTTGCCGCGATAGCGCATGGTTTTGGTGATAACTTAATTTCACGCTCCGTTGATGTTGCCTTAAAAGAGCGCCGCAAAGTTGTTATTATGCCACGTGAAACCCCGTTGAATTTAGCGCATATTCGCAATATGGCGAGTGCAACTGAAATGGGCGCTATTATTTTTCCTCCTATGCCTGCGTTTTACAATAAAAGTAATTCAATTGCAGCAATGGTGGATGAGGGGGTAGGGCGTGTGCTGGATATGGTTGGGGTTGAAACGGAAGGTTTATTTGAGGCTTGGGAAGGGTTGTAAATGCAAGAAGGGGAATGTAGTTTTGCATAATATTTTTTCCTGAATTCGTATGCAATTTTGAGGCGTAATAAATAAGTAGTCGTTCAGAATTATCTTAACATTTTGTTTAATGTAGGATGGGTAGAGCGTCTTTTTGTGAAACCCATCATTCTGCGTGAGATTGATGGGTTTCATTACGTACCAAAAAAGCGGGTACTTCATTCTACCCATCCTACAAAAAAGTTAGAATAATTTTGCATAGCTACTTACAGCTGGTTTATCGACCCTATTGCTAAGATGAGGTATAGGCAACATGGTAATAATCAAGTAGGAGCTAATACATCACTTAAAGGTAAAATATACAGAGCGAGATATATATTATCTGGGCAGGCTTTTAAATCAGTGACATTGCTTATACGGGTGTTTAATATGACATCCGTTGAGCTTGCTTCGAGAAAGGGAATTTTGAAATTGGCTTTGAAAGCAAGGCAGTTAAGGCGACGGTATGTCGATCAGTTATTTATATTTATTGCTTTGTGTTTATATGGCATAAAAGGGCCTAAGTAAGATCTAAATTGCCACATAGCAGTAACTCTCATTTTGGACTTAATGCTGGTAACTTATTTATCAACCAATGAGTTCGGGTACTATCTTAAAAAGCTTCCAGAATTATTAGACCATTACACTCTAGGATGCTCCGATAAAATATACGGATTGTATACAATCTGGAGTGGAAACTTTTCAACGCTGTTTTTCCCAGAACCTTGGTAAGTTTTGCACGCTGATTAACAGCTATTTTGCGCTTGGTGAGTAGGAATGCTATTATGTGTCGGAATAAAAAGGAGTTAAAAGTGGATAAAACACGAGTGGATGACATGCTTATAGAGATGATAAGCCCTAAAATAAAAGAAATAGAAGAAAAGTTTAGTAATGGTCAGGGCTTGAACCAGGAGGATATTAATACCTTACTTTTAAAATCTCAATACAATCATATTAATCATTTAGATGATAAGTTAAATGAAGTAACGGCTGATGTGGCAAGTTTGAAGGGTGATTTTTCTAGCTTGGAAGGTAAGTTTTCTAGCTTGGA
>JAQRMR010000021.1:0-6086 GCA_028599115.1 Methyloprofundus sp. | reverse complement strand
TTTTCTAGCTTGGAAGGTAAGTTTTCTAGCTTGGAGGGTAAATTTTCCAGCTTAGAAGGTAAGTTTGATTTACTGAATGAAAAAATAGAGCACACAATACAAAAAGCATTAAATAAAAATATGATGCTATTGATCACCGTTATGGGTTTTTTTGTTATTCTTTCCAAGCTTATTGACAGGATCAGTTTCTAGGCTTCGTTTAAATAATGGGGTTGGCGTTAATAATTAATTATTGCTTTAAGATTATCAGATGAGTGGGGCACAGTATTTAAAATTGTATCTGACTCCAATTATTGTGGAAGGAGTTAAAAGTGGATAAAACACGAGTAGATGACATGCTTATAGAGATGATAAGCCCTAAAATAAAAGAAATAGAAGAAAAGTTTAGTAATGCTCAGGGCTTGAACCAGGAGGATATTAATACCTTACTTTTAAAATCTCAATATAATCATATTAATCATTTAGATGATAAGTTAAATGAAGTAACGGCTGATGTGGCAAGTTTGAAGGGTGATTTTTCTAGCTTGGAGGGTAAATTTTCCAGCTTAGAAGGTAAGTTTGATTTACTGAATGAAAAAATAGAGCACACAATACAAAAAGCATTAAATAAAAATATGATGCTATTGATCACCGTTATGGGGTGTTTTGTTATTCTTTCCAAGCTTATTGACAGGATTAGTTTCTAGGCTTCGTTTAAATAATGGGGTTGGCGTTAATAATTTATTTTCCATTCTTAAGGTTATAACCTTCGTCTTTTAGGCGAACAGATTTATCACAGATGATACTTATCTGGATGAAATATCGTTATGGAAGTCACACAGTTTATAATGTTGAATACCATTTTGTTTGGGTAACAAAATATAGATACCAAGTGTTAAAAGGTGATATGCCTTGAGGCTCCGAGAGCTAGTAAGGCAGACTTGTGATGCTTTTGAGATTGAAATAAAAAGTGGTGTTGTCAGTAATGATCAGGTACACATTATGGTATCCGTATCACGACTTTCAGTCGCCAAGCACTCTCCCCCACCTGTCTTTAGCAGGTGGTTGTTTAGTTTATAGAATAATATTTGAATAATAAGGTTCATTATGGCAAAGAAATCCATGAAGTCAGATTTACATGAGGCATTAGGTTTATGTAAAGGCGCTTTTTTATCTGCAGCAGCATTTAGTTTAGTCATCAACTTGCTGATGCTAACGCCGACTATTTACATGTTGCAACTATATGATCGAGTGTTGAGTAGTCGTAGCCAAGAAACTCTATTAATGTTAACACTTATCGTTGTTGCTATTTTTGCAACTCAAGGTGCATTAGAGTGGGTGCGCTCACAAATTTTAGTACGTGTTAGTGCAAAACTGGAAACGCTACTTAATAAGCGACTTTTTGTGATTGCTTACAAACAATCTTTATATAGCGGTGGACAAAATGCAAGCGCACAAGCTCTCGATGATTTAACTTCATTACGCCAATTTCTAACAGGAAACGGCCTGTTTGCTTTTTTTGATGCCCCCTGGTTGCCTCTATACGTTGCTTTAATGTTTTTATTTCACCCTTATTATGGTTGGGTTGCTATTTTTGCAGCCATCGTATTAACAACATTAGCGATTATTAACGAAAAAATCACCCACCCAGTACTTGCAGAAGCTAATGGCTTAGCTGCTCAGGGACGCGCATTAGTTAATAAAAATCTTCGCAATGCTGAAGTGATTGAGTCAATGGGAATGCTAGAGCATATACATGCAAGATGGCTTAAAGGCAGTGAAAAAGTCCTATTTTTACAGGCGATTGCAAGCTCAAGAGCAGGGTTATTGACTTCAATGTCTAAAACTTTACGCATGTTATTTCAATCATTGGTCCTAGGCTTAGGCGCATATTTAGCCATTCAACAAGAAATCTCTCCAGGTCTGATGATTGCTGGATCAATTCTCCTAGGTAGAGCGTTAGCTCCAATTGATCTTATGATTGGTAGCTGGAAAGGCTTTGTTTTAGCTCGAGCTCAATATTCACGGTTGAATGAACTGCTGATCCAAATTCCAGAAGATAAAGAAACAATGGAGCTACCCGCGCCTAAAGGAAAGCTCTCTGTTGAACAAGCTGTTATAGTACCACCAGGGTCAAAAACGCCAGTGATTAAAGGAATCTCCTTAGTGATAGAAGCAGGAGATTCAGTAGGAATTGTTGGTCCAAGTGGGGCAGGGAAGTCCACCTTAGTTCGTGGATTATTAGGGATATGGCCTGCAGCAAATGGAAAAATTCGTTTAGATGGCGCTGATGTTTTTTCATGGGATCGAATGGAATTAGGGCCCTATATTGGCTACCTACCTCAAGATATTGAATTGTTTGAAGGGACGATTAGCGAAAATATTGCCCGTTTTGGAGAAATTGATTCAGGAAAGATTGTTGCCGCAGCGCAAATGAGCGATGTACATGAGCTTATTCTACGATTACCTGAGGGATATGACACGATGATAGGTGCAGGAGGCGGAAATCTATCAGGCGGCCAAAGGCAACGAATAGGATTAGCTAGAGCCCTATATGGCGTTCCAAAATTAGTCGTTTTAGATGAGCCAAACTCTAACTTGGATGATTTAGGTGAAAAAGCACTAGCGGTCGCTTTGGCAAACTTGAAGGCAGTAGGAACAACAGTCATTGTTGTTACCCATAGAAATAATATATTAGGAAGGGTTGATAAATTATTAATGTTAAATGAGGGGGCTGTGCTTGCTTATGGTCCACGCGATGAAGTGCTTGCTCAGATACAAAAAAAGCAAGCGCCCCCTCCTGCACAGTCTAAAAGACCTGCAACAACCATTCCCGTTATTTAATTATTAAATAATAGATGAATTTCAAGTGCATTATTTAAGTAGATGAAAATGAAGAATAGTCAAAATCTTATCAATGATTTAAAAGAAAAGTTAAATGCAAACTGGATAGAAGATTTAAAAAGCAAAGTTTATAAGTTTTTAGTCCCCGAAGGAGCGGAAGGGGATTTAAAGAAAAAAACAGAACTAGAAGTTGTGTTAAATACTGATGACAAGCCTATGCGTAGAATAGGTTTTACTATTTTATTTGTCATGATTGGTATCTTTGGAACTTGGAGTTTTGTTGCCCCTATAGATAGCTCAGCACTAGCAACGGGAACCGTCGTTGTAAAATCACACCGTAAGACTATTCAACACCTTGAGGGTGGAATAGTTGACAAAATAAGTGTAAGAGATGGTGATCTCGTAGACGTTGGCGATATCTTATTAACGCTTGATGATACGCAAGTCACAGCACAAATTAAAATTCTACAAGGACAGTTTATTAGTGCTTCAGCTATTAGCTCTCGCTTAAATGCGGAAAGGATACTAGCAAAAGAAATTAGCTTTTCTACAGACCTAAAGCAATTGAATGATTCGCGAGTTCAAGAGACAACAGCCGGGCAGACACAGATATTTCTAGCCCGTAGAAATAGCCTGCAAGGTGAACTGAGTATTTTAAAGCAACGTATAGATCAATTAAGCCTAAAAATAAAAGGGCTAAAAACACAACAAGAAAGCAATCATCAATTACTGAGTTTATATGCTGAAGAAATAAAAGACTTAAAAGAACTATTAGCCGATGGTTTTGCTGATAAACAAAGATTACGAGATCTACAGCGACAACATACGCAGACAAATAGCGATATTGCAGCACTAATAACTGAAATTGCAAGCACGCAAATGCAACAAGGCGAAACAAAACTACAAATATTACAAACGAAACGTGAATTTCAAGAAGAAGTGGCAACACAACTAGAAGAAGTAAATTCAGAATTGTTTAGTATCTCAGAGCAATTGATTGTAGCAAAAGACCAGAACCAGAGAAGTACAATTATAGCGCCTGTTAAAGGAATGATTATAGGTATGGCTACGCATACGACAGGCGGTGTCATTGGGCCAGGGCAAGTTATTTTAGGTATAGTACCTGAAGGTGAAGAACTGGTTATTAATGCGCAAGTTGCACCTTTAGATATAGATAGAATACAGATTGGGACAGCAGCAGAAGTTCGATTTAGTGCATTTAATAGTAAAACTACGCCAGTGATGGAAGGGCGAGTGCAAACCATATCAGCGGATAGTTTGCTAGATGAAGTAACGGGAATGCAATACTACCAAGCAAGTATAGAATTAACACCAGAAAGCCATGAACGCTTAGGGGGGTTAGTCTTAATTCCAGGGATGCCTGCCGAAGTATTGATTAATACAGGAAAAAGAACTTTTTTTGAGTATCTTGTACAGCCCTTAACTAATGCATTTGCTCGTTCATTTATCGAGGAATAATTGTGATAAAAAAATTACTCATTTTATATATATATTCGGTATCTACATTAGTGCAAGCAGATGATCTGCTAAGTATTTATGACCAAGCATTAAATTCAGACCCTAATTTAAAAGCCGCGCAACTACAAACAGAATTATCAGAAGCGAAACAAGCACAAGCAGGCGGCGCACTACTACCGCAAGCGAGCGCTAATGCAAATATTTCATATAATAATCAATATACAGAGACGACTGGGGCTGATAGCTATAAAGGTGAACGCTACTCAGTCAATTTGACGCAGAGCCTAATTGACGTATCAAAAGTATATAACTGGCAAAGAGCCAGCGCTTTAACAGATAAATCAGAAATAGACTTCCAGCAAGCGCACCAAGTGTTAATGTACGATGTAGTGGAGCGTTACTTTATTGTATTAGCCATGCAAGATAATCTAAAATTAATAGAGCAGGAAACAGAAACCACAGAAAAACAGCTGAAGCAAATTCAACGTCAATACGACAAAAACATTGTTAAAATCACCGATGTATATGAACTAGAAGCAAAACTGGATAGCTTATTAGCAGAGGGTATAGAAGCCGAAACACAGCTTGATGTTGCCAAGCAAAGCCTAACTGAATTAACAGGGCAACCTGTTATGCAACTGGCAAACCTGCAAAATAACATACAATTTACGCCGCTAGCAGGCAATATAAAATCAGTAACAGAACAGGCTCAAACTAATAGCCCGCTCATTAAAGCGCAAGACAAAGAAATTACAGCGGGAGATTATGATGTTATCAGTCAACATGCCAAACACCTTCCTGTAGTTGACTTACAGCTACAATATTACAATACAGACAATGGCTTTCAAAACAGACAAATCCCTACAGTAGATACAAAAATAGCCTCAATCAATGTGACTATCCCCCTTTTTGCAGGGGGAGCAACTCATCAGCGTGCAAAAGAAGCATCCAGACAATTAGCCATTAGCAAGCAAATAAAAATCAGCTTACTACGTAGTATAGAAAAAGAAACGCGCGATGCTTTTCTAAGTGCAAATGCCAGTGTAAGACGAATTAAAGCATCAACAAGAGCACAAAAAACAGCGATAAAAGCACGAGAAGCGATGGAGAAAGGCTTTACTTACGGTGTACAATCCATTGGTGATGTACTTATCTCACAGGCGCGGGAATTTTCAGCCAATAGGGATTTATTAGAAGCAAAATATACCTACATTAAAAATCGCATACGCTTTGAAAAGTCACTCGGTACTTTAAGTATAAACTCGCTTTCAGAAATAAATGCATGGCTCATTAAATAAACAATGGCAGAGGTTAAAGTACTACATGTTTATAAAACCTGCTTCCCTTATACGCAGGGTGGAATAGAAGAAGTTATACGCCAACTCACCATTGAAACCACAAAATTAGGCGTCAATAACAGAATTATTTGTTTAAGCCATAAATGTGAAAAAAAGGAAGTAATACAAATAGACGGAGCAGAAGTACATTGCTACCCTCTATTATTTGAAATTGCATCCTGTGGCTTTTCACTGCAGTTATTCAAAGACTTTAAGCGACATACGCAATGGGCAGATATAATTCATTATCAAACGCCGTGGCCTTTTGCAGATATGCTGCATGTGTTTAATCGAATTAAAACGCCCTCAGTAATCACTTATCAATCTGATATAGTGCGCCAAAAATATTTATTACAAATATATAAACCATTGATGCATTGTTTTTTGGGCCAGGTGCAAACGATTGTTGCCAGCTCAGAAAACTACCTAAATAGTAGTCAGGTGAGC
>JAQRMR010000020.1:27247-47549 GCA_028599115.1 Methyloprofundus sp. | reverse complement strand
ATTTTGGTTTTAAGCAAATCACGGTACGGGATGGTAAAGGATTAAAAGATAGAGTAACACCTCTTCCTGAGAGTTTAGTGCCACTGTTAAAAAACCATATTGAACGAGTTAAAGCAATCCATAATCAAGATTTAGCCGATAATTTTGGTGCTGTGTATTTACCTAATGCTCTAGAGCGAAAATACAAAAATGCGAGTAAAGAGTGGAGCTGGCAATATGTTTTTCCTAGTCGCTCTCGCTCTACAGACCCGCGCAGCGGGGTTACTCGCCGACACCATGCTGATCAATCAGTCATCAATAAAGCGATTAAACAGGCTGTTCGTCAAACAGGTATTACAAAAAAAGTGAGTGCGCATACTTTTAGACATAGTTTTGCGACTCATTTGTTACAGCGAGGGACTGATATTCGTACCATTCAGTCTTTACTTGGCCATAAGGATTTAGAAACAACAATGATTTATACTCATGTATTAAAACAAGGGGGTGAGGGTGTTGTGAGTCCTTTAGATGATTTAATAAATGAAAATTGAGGAAAAAATCAACTTGGCTGCCCCTTGTTTTTTATTCCTGCACCTGATTAATCACTAAGCTCAATTCCTTGCCCGCTTTCACTAACACTGATTTTTGTTCGACAAACAGATCACCCGCTTGTGGTTTCGCTGTACCCGCTAATGAAACACGCGCGATAATATCGACTGAATCAACGCTTGCAATAGTCGCTGTAGGCATGGCGGCTTTACTTTCATCTAAAACGATACGCTTAGGTAAATCTTTAACCTGAATTCGTTCTATCGCTAATGGCATACGGCCACCTGCAGTACGGGCGAAGACAAAAACAGTGTGTTCTGGTTTGACTCGACCTGCCAATTCAGGTGCAAGGCTTAATTGAACAATTACCTCGGCTTTAACCCCGTCCCCCTTCTCTTTACTCGCGCCCATTCCTGCTTTTGCTTGTGCTTCTGCAATGGCTGGCATGATAAAACGCTCAGACTGCATTTGCCCTGCTTTTACTTTTGCTTTTTGCCAGTAGCCAATTGCATCGGTATATTGCGCCTGCATATAAGCTTGAATACCTTTTAAGATAAGTGCTGTGCTTTCTTGCGCATCTGCCGCTAAAGCTTGTTCGATAGCCACATTTACGTCATCGGTAAACTTTTCACCTTGTGCTTGAAATAAGGCTTGTGCATACGAGCCTTTTACACGCGCATAATCTTTATGTTTAACACCTAAATTTTCAGCTAATCGCGCATAAACATCGACAACTTTAGGGTAGTTACCTACGGCCATATAGCTATTCGCTAATAAAATAGATTTTTCAAAATCGGCAGGATTTTCGGCTAATTTTTCTTCTAACATTTTTATCGCTTTAGCAAAGTCAGGGGCTTTATCTTGACCATTATTTGCTTGTTGCGATTGCTCACTTTGAGTTTTTAATGCTAAATAATCAGCATAATCATCACTACGACCTAAATCGAGATAAACAATAACGCTCGCTATCACTAAAACAAGTCCCATGCTAAAAATGGTTAATGCTTGTGACACACTCACTGGGCTAGCTTTATAGTTAAGCGTTTGTTTTCCTTCTACATCTTGTAAAAGAGATTTTTCTAATTCTGCTTTTAGCGCTACATAAGATTCTTCATCTAATGTACCTTGTGTTTTTTCAGCATCTAATTCAGCTAAACGTTCACGAAAAATAATGACATTATCCTGTTGAATATCTGAGCTTGTTTGCTCTGCTTTTTTGTTACTTCTTAGCAAAGGGGTCAACAAAAATAATAGAGCAACGCCACTTAATACTGCAATCCACATCCATAAACTACTCATTACTTTTTATCCTTGTTTAATACTTTTTGTAAGCTTTTTTGTTGCTGAGCATCTAATGCCATCGAACTGTCTTCTGAGGTATTCTTTTTACTACGCTGGCGCACTAAGAAAATAACCACCAATAAACCTGCGATTAACAACACAAAAGGGCCTAACCATAAAATAGCATTTTGGCTGTTAAAGCGTGGTTCATACAAAACAAAATCGCCGTAACGGGCGACCATATAATCAATAATTTCTGAGTTGCTACGTTCTGCATCGAGCATTTCATAAATTTTCTGGCGTAAGTCTTGTGCAATTGCCGCATTAGAATCAGCAAGGTTTTGGTTTTGACATTTAGGGCAGCGTAAATCTGCGACTAAATCATGAAAGCGTGCCTGTTTATCTGCATCTTTAAATTCGTAGGTATCAATCGCGGCATAAGCGGAATTGAGTGAAAAGAGCATTAAAAGTAATAAAAATCTAAACATTTTTATTTGCTCCCCAACTTTGCATGATTGCTTGTAGCTCTTGCCAAGTCTGTTCAGTGACGACTCCAACATGACGAAAGCGCACAATGCCTTGCGCATCTAACAAATAAGTTTCAGGCGCGCCATAAACACCCAAATCCAAGCCTAACATGCCTGATTCATCATAAATATTAAATTGGTAGGGGTTACCTAACTCAGTGAGCCATTGCGTTGCTGCTTGGCGATTGTCTTTATAATTAAGACCAATAATCGCAATTTTGTTTTCTTGTGCGATGCGTAACAGCTGATTATGCTCTTGACGACAAGAGGGACACCAAGTTGCCCAAACATTGACTAAAATAGGTTTGCCTATTAAATCAGCTGTGGTCAATTGTCGTTCTGGCTGCAATAACGCTTCTACTTTAAAGGCTGGGAAAGGTTTATCAATCAATGCGGAAGGTAGTTCGCGTGGATCAATACTGAGGCCTTTCCATAAAAACAAGATCAATACACCAAAAAGCGCTAAAGGAATAAATAACAATAACCTAGGCATGTGCCACTCCTTGTTGTTTAGCATTTTTACGATAACGTCGATCAAAAACCGTTAATATGCCACCCAGTGCCATTAATAAGCCACCTAACCATAACCAGCGCACATAAGGCTTATAATGCACTCGCACCGCCCATGCGCCATCCGCTAATGGCTCTCCTAAAGCAACATATAAATCACGAAATAAACCCGGATCAATCGCAGCTTCAGTCATCATGGAGCGCTTAACGTTATAACGACGTTTTTCTGGGTGTAAACTGACGACCTTTTCGCCGTCTAAAGAAATTTCTATGGTTGCTTGATCAGCAACATAGTTAGCGCCTTTCACTGGCTTTGTGCCTAAAAATTTGAATTGATAGTCAGCCAGTTCAATTACCTCACCGGGAGCCAGGCGCATATCTCGCTCTTCGCTATAAATTGACACTAGCGTAATCCCTATCGCTGTTACTGCAACACCGATATGCGCTAACATCATGCCGTAATAGCTGGGTGATAGCTGCTTCAATTTCCCAACAACAGAGCTAGAAGTACGGAACTTGCCTTTAAATTCTTGCGCCACCGTAGTAATAATCCATAGGCTTAAGCTCATACCAATAAACACTCGGATATTAAAACCATCCCCATAAATAAAAGGAAAAATAACACCGATTGCTAAGCTAGCCATCGCTGGCAACATAAGCTGTTGTTTGACATTTTCTATGCTTGTATCGCGCCAACGTGCCGCGGTAGAAAGCCCTAAACATATCACCATCAGACCCATAATAGGCACAAATAAGGCATTAAAATACGGTGGACCTACAGAAATTTTCCCTGCTCCTAAAGCATCTATTAATAAAGGGTATAGAGTACCTAATAAGACAGTAACTGCCATTACCACTAAAAAGACATTGTTAACCAACAATAACATTTCCCGCGAAAGCCAACCAAAGCTGGATTCACTTTTCACATTAGGCGCTTTGAAAGCATATAGCGTTAAAGAACCACCAATGGTTAAGACTAATAATACTAAAATGAAAAAACCACGTTCTGGATCACTTGCGAACGCATGAACTGAGGTTAGTACTCCCGAGCGGACTAAGAATGTGCCCAGTAAGCTTAATGAGAAAGCAAAAATAGCCAATAATAATGTCCAGCTTTTGAAAACACCCCGCTTTTCCGTGACCGCTAATGAATGCATTAAAGCAGTCCCCACTAACCAAGGCATCAAAGAAGCATTCTCTACGGGGTCCCAAAACCACCAGCCACCCCAGCCTAATTCATAATACGCCCACCAACTGCCTAAGGTAATTCCGGCTCCTAAGAAAGCCCACGCAATATTTGTCCAAGGGCGTGACCAACGTGCCCACGCGGCATCTAATCGACCGGATAATAACGCTGCAATCGCAAAAGCGAAAGCGACAGAAAAACCCACATAGCCCATATAAAGTAGTGGCGGATGCACGATTAAACCAAAATCCTGTAATAGTGGATTCAAATCTGCGCCATCTGTTGGGTAGCGTGGTAAATAGCGTAAAAAAGGGCTAGAAGTCCAAAGTAGAAAAGAAATAAAACCCGTGGCAATAATACCCATCACCCCTAAAACACGCGCCAGCATATCTAATGGTAAGCCTTTGCTGAACAAACTAACAGCTAAAGTCCACCCACTTAAAATTAAAGCCCATAATAATAAAGAGCCTTCATGCCCGCCCCAAACCGCACTAATTTTAAATTGCATCGGTAACTGACTATTAGAATGATTAGCCACGTATTGCACCGAAAAATCATCTTGTGCAAAAGCATAGCCTAAACAAATAAAGCTAATGAGCATAAATGTAAACTGTGCTTTTGCTAAAGGTTTTGCATACTCCATCCATAAGGTTTTTAAGCTTGCTGCGCCATATAAAGGAACAATCGCTAAAATAACCGAAAAGCCTAGCGCTAAAATTAACGCAAATTCACCTAACTCTGGGATCATTTCATTGCCTCTTGTTTTGCTTTCATCGTTTCTGCAATTTCCGGCGGCATATAATTTTCATCATGTTTTGCTAAAACTTCTATCGCCTGAAAAATTCCATTTTCATCCATTTTCCCTTGCGCAATAATGCCCTGCCCTTCACGAAATAAATCGGGCAAAATTCCAGTAAAAACCACATTGACTTGTTTTTCATAATCAGTCAGTGCAAAACTAACACGCAATGAATCGCTTGCGCGTTTAACACTACCATCAACAACCATGCCACCCACTCGGATTCTTGTGCCTACGGGCGCTTCGCCATTGGCAATCTGGCTTGCTGAATAAAATAGATTAATGTTTTGATTTAGGGAATACATCACTAAACCCACAATTAAGCTTGAGCCTAAAACAATGGATAAAATGATAATTAAACGTTTTTTTCTTTTTGGTGTCATGATGCGTTTTCTTCTCGTCTTAATTGGCGTTTTGCTTTCATAAAAAAAGCGCGTTTCAATAAAATAACTGACGCTATATTATAAATAAAGATAGCTAAGGCGATGCCATAACTTAGCCAAACATAAAGCCCATGCTTACCCATTTGTAAAAATTCGGTAAATGAAGTGAAATCACCCATTTTATTTTCCTTTGTCAATTAAAACGCCCCATCCTCTTTTAAGAAAAGGGCATGTATTCTAAGGCAACAATGTCACTCGCCTGTTTGGTAAAAAATCTTAACAATAATGAAATTATAACGACTTAATAAGCGCTTGTACCCAGCTAGTTTTCATTTCTCTTTGTAAAACTTCAAGCCGAGCGCGTTGCATTAAAATAACAGAGAAGAAACAATAAAACCCTAGCACCATAATTAATAGAGGAATCCACATTTCAGGCGGCATAGCAGGCTTTTCTGTTACCGTAAATGTTGCAGGTTGATGTAAGGTATTCCACCACTCAACCGAGTATTTAATAATAGGAATATTCACTAAGCCGACTAAAGATAAAACAGCTGCCGCTTTATCGGCACTTTGAGCGTTTTCAAATGCCCCGCGTAACGCAATCACACCCACATATAAAAACAATAAAACTAGCATTGATGTTAAACGTGCATCCCAAACCCACCATGCTCCCCAAGTAGGTTTACCCCAAATCGCGCCTGTTGCTAATGAAACAATCGCAATAGAAGCACCAAAGGCAGCGCAAGATTGCGCCATAACATGTGCCATTTTCATTTTCCAGATTAAGCCTATCGCACCCGCCACAGCCATCAACATATAGCAAGATTGAGCTAGAATTGATGCCGGCACATGCACGTAAATAATTCGAAAACTATTTCCTTGCTGATAGTCTGCGGGAGCAAACATTAATCCCCATACACTGCCTACTGATAATAAAATAATCGCAGCAGCAATAAACCAAGGTAATAACTTACCACTAAACTCATAAAACCAGCGTGGTGAGGCAAGTTGGTAAAACCATTGGGGCATTCTTAAACGCATAATAATCCTAATGTTATGTTTTCGCGCTAACGGATATTAACCCAAGGTAATCAACAAAGGGGTTAAAATCACGGTCGCTAAAAAGAAGAGGTAAGTTGTTTTCAATGCAAAAAGTAGCAATGATGACATCATTTGTTTTTCTGATAGTGATGCCTTTTTTACGAAGAAAGCGAAAATTCTCAGCGCATTTTTCAACCATCTTATGTCCAAACATTTCATACCGCTCTAGTGTCGCTAAAGCCGTTCGTGTTTTATTGTATTCTTGTTCAGATTTAATGCCTTGCAGAACTTCCAAAAAAATCAAATCGCCTATTGAAACCAAACCATCCATTAAAGCTTTATCCAGAATATTGGTTTGTGAGCTTTCATGACCATTCAAATAATCAATCCAAACACTCGTATCAGCCAATATCATCATTCGTTCTCATTTCATCTAAGTTTCCTTCCCATTTTATTTTTCCACGCAAGCCACGTATTGCCTGTTGCTTTTGTCTGAGTATTAATAATTTAAGGCCTTGCTCCACAACATTTCTTTTTGTTTTTAAGCCTGTCGCTTTGAGTGCGTTAGTCATTAAATCATCATCTATTACAATATTTGTTCTCATAAGCACTATGTGTATAATTTATTAAAAAATACACAGTATCATGAGTAAAAAAACATAACAAGTGCTGCCTGTTAGCCGTAAAAATAAGCCGTTATTATTTGACTCAAATAGCACCACTTTGCACTACTTTAAATAATCCACGCCGATCTTTCTAACTTTATCTTTATGGTGGTAATATTTATATTTTGATAAAGCTTCAATACCATGGCAGTCCACGCAAAAGGTATCATTAACCCCTTTACGGCGTAAAAAACTATTGATCACATTACCTTCGGTATTTTCTTGTTTGTTAAAATCTACAATTGCCGTTTTCTTCATATCCTGATGTATATTCGGCTCCCAAGTATGCGGTTCATGACACGTAATACAAGCAATCAGCCCCTTTTCTTGTACTGATTCATCTTTTCCAGACAATACCGGCATGACCGTTTCATCAGAGCTTAACACCATATCTTGGTACGGGTGGCCATAATCAATAATGGCTTTATCCTTACCCAGGCCCTCTTTTTGATGACAATTTAAGCATAGTTCATCGCGTTTTAAATGCGGCGCAGTTTCATCACGCTCTTGCTTATCCACAGCCAATACTGAACTTAAAAACACCTGCTCAGATGAGCCTTTATGCAAGGTATGACAAGCGCCACATGCACCAGACTGTAAAGGACTTTCTTCTTGTCGGTTTTCAGATTCTTTTGCCGTCACTCTTAAATCATGGTCTGTGCCAATAACCTTCTGCATCCCTTCATGACAATTTTCACATAACTGCCCATTACGGTGCTCTTCATGCAAAACAGGTGTATTAGGTTTTCCTGCATGCACTGAATGACAGCTTAAACAACCTATCATTTTAATTTCATTACCCGCAATTTTGACTGGCTCATCCATTTCTATATTCATGGGATGAATACCCTTCTGTTTTGCCTCTTTATCATCTTTAGCATGCTGGCGTTGATGACAATCTGCACACAAAGCTTCCGCTTGTTTAATTTTATCAGGAAATAATTCTGTGCCTACGGTGCCATTATGCACTTGATGACAACTTTGACATTGAACTGATTTAACTTTCTGCCCGCGTATTTCTACAGGCTCTTCCAACTCTACATCAACCGGATGTACACCCGCTTTGCGTGCTGCTTTAGCATCTTTAGGTGCTTGCCTTTGATGACAGCTTGCACATAATGCACCTGCTGCATCGGTTTGGGTTAATAAATTGTCTGTTTTACCTTGATGAATTTGGTGACACGATTGGCATACCAACGCATCATCCTCGCCTAAAGCTCCGCCATTATCAAAAAGTAGCTGAGGCAAGCCTTTTTGCAAGTGTGGATCAGCTGTCTCTAAATGTTGTGCTTGCTTAGTTTGGGGTTTATGCATTTTTACCCCTAAAGGGTGATTTATGCCAAACTGCTTTTCATTCTCTCGGCCGGAATATTTTGCATTTTTTTCATGGCAAGCCTCACATTGTTCACTGCCATAATCTGCACCACGTAACCATGCATTATGGTTTTCTGAATATAAACTTTGTGGATCTTGGTTGTCATTATGTGGCGTATGGCAACTCGCGCAATTCATTTCTTGCTGCTCTGTATGCGGGTAGATATCAGGAATTTCATCTTCACGCGGTAAAGCATCATAACGCGCTTGTTTTTTATCTGCTTGATCATAGACCGTTGGGTGCTGCACTGCATGGGGAATCGCTTGGCGAGAGTCTAAAACAACACCATGATGACAACTCACACACATATCTAATGCTGCTACCGGTAAAACATCTTGTTCATCTTTAACACTGTCTTGCTCTACTTGATCTGCCCATGTGTAATGGCATAACACACAATTTTTACGCGATACAAGCGCTGCTTTAGCTGGCTTGTTCTTTAAGGCTTGATAGCTTAAATGTAGTTGTGTTAATTTTTGCGTGCTTGAATCTAAGACATATAAAAAACCTGCGGGATCATACTGTAAGGCAACGGGTGTTTTAAACTTAAACACCTCCCCTTGTGCATCTTTTAATAAACCTAAAAACCGGCCTTGCTGATAAAGGCTAATACTGCCTAAATAAGCGTCACTGACATATTGAAAATCAAAAGCCCCAAAAGTATTACCATTGGGGCGATAAAAGTTGTCCACAGAAAACTGCCCTGTTTGTGAGTAATATTTACCTCTAGGGTTAAATACTTGAATACGTGCATTAATGACATCAACGACATTCACATAGCCATCTTTATCTTCTGCTATCTGAAAAGGGTATTGAAATTGCCCTGGCATTTCACCTCGCTCTCCAGAACAACGCTCTTGCTTAGCAGTTTCGATTTCTAAATAACAAATCCGATGCCAGCGCCTATCACTATAAATCAAGTAGTTTTCATTCGCTAATAAAGCCACCGGTTCAGGCAGTAATGTCTCTTTTTCAGGGGCGGCTAACTGAATATTTCGCTGCCACTGCCCTTTTAATGACAGTTGAATAATTTGATGATGCATCGAGTCTGCAATATACAGCTTCTGCCCTTGAATGGTGATTCCCATTGCTTTGGTGAAGTCATGCCCCAGTGATTTAGCGGATATTTCACGCTGCTTTTTACCTTGCGCTGAAAATACCACTACTCTTGAGCTCATACCATCTAAGACATACACCAAGCCTGAAGAATCTAAAGCAATAGACGTTGCTTGATTAAAATCATCTGTTAGCGTTCTTTTTATTTCTGCAAGCGGAATAATTTGCTCTGCGGCATCAACCCATTTTAAAAAAGCAATTTGCAATACAAGACATAGAATAATTAATAAAAGCCGACTCATTTTAAAATTCTCATAATACGAATGCGACTATCTTCCTCTTTATAGCGGCCAAAAAACTGGGCAATCATATTATTATAAATTTTATTCGCCTGATAACTGTTTGCACCTAATTCCGTTAAATCTAATAATGAATCCTCTTTATCGTGGCATGCGCTGCATTCAGGACCTTTTTCTGATAAAGGCGCATGAATCAAAGCACGGCGCTTAATCTTTTCATCGGTTGTACCTTCTTCCCATAAGCGCTGACTCTCCTTAGAAAATTCACTGCTTTTTCTTAAAACAGCTGCTTCACCTTGATAAAAAGGCGTTATTTTATAATAAGAGTGTAACGCCTTAACACGCTCTTCTGGCTTTTCTTCTAAGCTCGTTACCTGTCTAAACAGTTTTGTTTTTGCTTTGATGCGCTTACCATCGCGCACATCTTCCCACTGATAATCCAAAGTCTTATCTTTAGGCCGAAAATGACAGCTTTCACAAGTAATAAATTGACTATGCATATTCATAAAGGTACGCGACCGCTGACTTTTCGTATGCGGCGGATCTAAATGACAATTCGTGCAGGCCGTGTACTCTAAAGAAGTATTAAGCTTGCCGCGTTTATGAAAGGGCGGCATCGCTAAAGCTTGCTTCACCTCGATGTCTTCATGTGCCTCTACTTTTTCCTGAGACTTTACTAATTGCTGTTCAGTTAATACAACTTCATTAATGGCTTGTAAATACAAGTTTTCTGCCATTACAACACTACTCATCGCGCTTAATAAGCCGATTATAACAAGACGGTAATACATATTAAGCCTCAGAATCATCAGGTTTTTTCGGTGTTTTTTCTGCTTCACTTTTTGAAGCTGCTTGATTGCTTGTAGTCGACTCTAGCTCTTCTACTGGCGAAGTCGGTGCTGCTTTTTTCTCTACACGCGGTTTTCTAGGCGCTGCTTTAGCTCTAGCTTTTTTAGGTTTTCTGCCGATCATAACGCGCTCAAATCGATTACCTCCTAAAATTGCCAGAATCTTTTTATCGGTTCTATAAAAAAGCCACCAAATTAAGCTACCAATGGTAAAAACAATACCTGCTATCATTAATGGCCACATACTGCGAAACCAATTAGACTGCCACAAGTCTTTATCCGCTAATGGTTGATCAATACTACTCAAACCTAATAAAGATAAGCTATGCATATCCGTCATAGTAAAACCTTCATTACCTGGTTTTTTAGTATAAGCATGGCAGTTCGACTGCCCACAACTCTCGCCTAAATTATCCGGATGTGAGGCTGATTGTTTATCGGTATAAGCACGAATTTCATGTTTCCAGCCATCAGGCGCATGACAATCGATACAAGACGCGCCAAAGTCTGAATTTGCATCAATCAGTCGCCCATGCAGTGTTTTTGTATAACTTTCTGAGCTTTGTACGAAGCGTTCACTCGGCGGATGTTTTTCCAAAGTTTTTTTATCTTCCTGCTTTACTTCACGCATGGCTTCAATATCGCCATGACATTCAATACACATGGCATTATTTTCAATATTATTCCAACGCCTACCCACAAAACGCCTTAATATATGCCCGCCAAATTGCCCCATCCACGCTTTGCCTTGGTGACAATTACCACACTCTGTTTCCGCATGATCAAAAGCATCTTTAAATTTTTCTAACTGCGTTTCCGCAATATAGGACGTATTACTATGGCATCGCCGGCATGAAGGGTCTTGTTCAGTTTCTAGTTCTTCCAAGCGATTGCCACCTGTTAGACCTTTGTACCAGCCATCAGCATGCACTGATTTATCCATTTCTTCATGAATCACATCATGGCTATATTTTACGCCTTCTGATGGCTCTTCAATATGACAAGAGGCGCCACAATCCACTTCGGTATTCTCAACTTTATGCGGGTAATCAATGACTTCACGGTGACAATCTTTACAGGGCACACTACCATGCAAGGAACTCGCATAATGGCTAGCATCAATTGTTGCACTTCGAAAAACCCCATTTTCATCAACAAAATTTAGACCTTCATAAGCATGACAGGATAAGCAGCCGTCAGGATCACTATAGCGAGGGTTTGCATCCACACTAAAGTTAAGTAGAAATAGGCTTACCAGTAATAAAGAACGTAACATAAGTAACAACATCCTTTATAAAAATGAGCCAACAATGATGACCGAAATCACGGTTAGAAAAACCATAGAGTTAAAGATGCTCACACCACTAATCTGAGGTAATACTTTGCCTGCATCTTCTTTAACCGGGTGCACATGAATAGCCTGCCAATCCGGTAAAGGGAAAATTTCCGTGTTCTTTTTAATACGCTTAGGGCTATTGTGTTTATGTTTTGGTGGCGCTGTCCAAGCTAAAGCATTCCAGTCACAAACATCCACACATTCATGACATGACATACAAGACATTTGATCCACTACCGCTATTTTATCGACCATTTTTATCGCGCCACACATGCAATTTCGTGCACAAATATTACACCCAGTACAGCGTTCTTTCGCGACTCGAATACGATGAGCAAAAGGTAGTCTTGCGCCAATACGATTAACAATACTATCTGCTGCGCCTATCGGGCATAAGAACTGGCAATAAGCACGCCCTTTACTGGCAAAAACACCCAACAATAGTAATAAAGCCAAGTTCACTAAGCCAACACTAGAAACAAGGTAAATCATACCGCGGTATTCGCCACTCATCGCCTCAATTAAACGCGGAATCGTAATAAAGTTACACAAGCTACAGGCACTAACACCTAACGCAGGCATCGCCACCAAATAAAAACCAAAATATCCATAGCGTATTTGTACTTGCGGCAAAGAACGGAATTCAATTTTCCAACGATCATTGAGCATTCGTGAACTTAATTCTGCTAAACCACCAACAGGGCATAAATAGCCACACCATATACGCCCAAAAAATAAAGTCGTGATCAAAATAATAGCAAAAGCCATTACCCCAATAGCGGCTGAATTAACGTGGACAAAAAAATCCTCCCACGTCATGCCTGGAAAGTATAAATAAAAGCGGCGCATACATAGCTGGCCACATAAGTCATCATTACCCACAAGTTGCGGTAAAAAAGCTAATGGACCTAATAAGCTAAGGCTCGCTAAAAGAATCATGCCATACCTAAACTTTTGTACCTTAGGAATTGCTTTTAAGTTTTCAATAACACGCATACAAAATCTCTTCTTTAATCTTTAAAATCATGACAAACCAAGCAAAGCTGGCCATCTTTTGCAGGTAACCGTAATAAAGTTTCTTGGCCTATTCTTTGATATGAAAATGCCACATTCATATCATGCTGCTTATTAAATTCAGCCAACCTGTCTAATTTATCGGCGGTAACAACGGCTTTCCAAGGGTGTGGCTGATAATCCACGCCTTTTTCTAAATCTTTTGTTTGTACTTGCTTTCCTGCCGGCGTACTTGGGTCGATAACGCCATATTGATGAGGGCTATGACAACTGACGCAGGTCACTTCTTTTTTGTCACTTAATGGCACAATAATGCCTTGTTGCTGACTGTTTTTTTCTATCCGCTTTAGCATTTCATCTTTGGCCGGTTTTACTTGGTGTTCAACAGCATTGAAATGCGGGTCTTTTAAATGGCAGCCCAAACAAATGGTTGTTAAAGGTAGTCTTAATTTGGCTTCTTTAAAAGAGCTGACTTGCTCTCGATCAGGCACCTCCTCATGACAAAACTCACACTGCTTCTTTTTAATCTCGCCTTTTTCATCGAGCATCAAGTGAATATTATCGCGCTGCGTCTTTTTTTCATCATGACAGCGATAACAAAAACCGGTAATTTTCCGATAACCACCGCCTACTAAAAAATCATCAGACTCTGTATTTACTTCATCCAATGGTGTTTTATCGATATCTTTTAATCCATGACAGCTTGCACAAATTAGCTCTTGCTCATCACCGAGTTTAAAGGTATCAGGTATATGAATAGCATCGGAGGCCTTAATACCCACGAGATGATGCAAAGGTGGAAGTTCAGGCGCATCACTTGCAAAAGTAGGCGTTAATAACAGATATAAAATGCAAGAAACAAATAAGGATTTCAACTTTATAACCCTGTCTGTGCAGCCATACCATGCGCATGGCATTCGATACAACTGCCGCCTGATTGGTGCACACCACTTAAACCGTTCCCTGTTCCTTGCTCACTTTCTTCTACCTTATCTTCGCTGTCATGACAGGTAACACATAATTGCGCATAGTTATTTGCGGAGGTATCAATATGAATAGGCGCTAAACGCAAACTCTCTTTTAGCAAGCTCACCCCAGCATCCGTGCGGTCAACAATTAACTTTTTATTATGTGTCCCATGCATCGCGTGACAATCTGTACAATCTACAACAGTTTTATACTCATAACCCTCGCGTAAGCCCGTATAAGTACGATCACCTTCACCTTTACGTTCACCATGTATATCAATATGTTGATAATTAACTGCCATCCTAACTAAAGGGTCACGTTTAAAACGTGCTTGCATTTCATAGCCAGCTTGCTGCTGAGTATTATTATGGCAACGTAAACAAAACTCAGAACCATTGCGATAAGGTAAATCTATCGACTTTGGTAAGCTGTAATGCTTTAAATCAACAGCTGGTTCAAATTCGCCATCCATATCTGAAGCATCGTGACAAGCTAAGCAATCCTTATCCGTTAAAACACTATCTTCTAGTACATTAAAATTATGATTTTTAATATCCTGCATAATGGGGCTTTTAGCTAATAAATGTTCATTATGACAAAGTACACATTCTCGCTTGATTGATGTGCCATTTTGCCCATGACATCCCGCACAAGAAGCGTACCCCGTTTGTTCCACTATGCCTTTTACTTTTACTACCGTGTTGTGAATATTACGCAATACATGGCAACCCGAACAGTCACTTAACCCCCACGCACTACCATCCCCACCATGATTCGGCGTTAACAATAGTTGATTTTTTTCCAGCAATACATCGCGCGCTTGCGCTATAGATTGCACGGCAAAAAAACAAATGAACAAAATGATAAAACTGGGGATCTTTTTAAAATTCATTATTGGTTATGACAATCTTTACAGTAAAAACTATTATGGCACTGACTACAATTAGCCGGCATCATACGTGACTCTAGCCCATGACGATTTACATAGCCTAAAGGGTGATAACCTGTACCTAACGTATCTCGCCTAAAATGACAGTCCGTACAGAATTTACGATCTAAATGACAAGTCTCACATATTTCCGTGTCTTGTTTGCTGTCTTCCCCATGATTCTGAATATAGCCTGAGTTATGATCAGCCGGCCAAATTTTGCGCATATCGTCATGACAAAGATCACAGCGCCATGGCGCACGCTTTTCATCCACATGACAATCATGACAAATACCCATTAAAGGCTCGTTGGCAATCGTATTAAGTGGCTTTCTTTTTTCTTCATTATGCTCATCATTTTTCTGAAATGCGTGACAAAGTAAACAGCTATCCCCTTCTTCTTCCATCGTTTCATAATGTAATTTATGCGGATAATAAATATCGCTACGCTGATCACGCTTTTCCCACCACGTTTCCTGTAACGGTGGTAACTCATCCGCAATAACGGGATATAAGCTGAATAAACAGCACACTAATAAAATTAACCGAGCCATTATTTCCCATCCTTCGCGACAAAGTTATCAAAATACCAAGTCACTTGCACGCCTGCTAAATATTCGTTATTTAATCGCGAATTAACAATATAACTTCCTGCTAAATCCATAAACAAACCCTTTATCACTTTATAACGAAATTTTATTTCTGTTCCTGCCGCTTTGTTTTTTGCATATAAAGCACCTTCATCCAAAGAATAAGCTAAATTTAAACTGAGTAATGAACGTGCCGACAGTGAATACTGCGAACCAAAATACAAGTTATAACTACTACTCTCGCCAAATTCCAGCATGTCAAAATCTGCTGTTAAACGCCAATCACTAAAGTATTGGCTTTTTAAGCCCATATCAAACCCATAACCCACATCAGCTTTACCCTCTCTTGCTGCTCTCTTTCCTGATAGGTGGTAAGAAAATGTGGAACTTAATTGCTGGTTAAAGCTCAGCATCAATAAGTCTTGCTTGCCGTCATAATAAGTACTGTAAAACTTTTCTTTGAATGTTGGGTAAAAAGCTTTAGGTTCATAAATTGAATAATTTAAGCGTATTCGGCTGTCCTGCGTAATATCTAATAATAAACTGCTAAATAATTCTTCAAAAGCGCCGCTTTCTGTTTCTAGCGTGGCCATAAAAGAAAACTCATAGGCATTTAAATAGCTCAGCTTATACTGTCCTTCAATTATGTTGCCAAAACTAATCCGTGTTGACGTTTGCTGATCATGAAATTGCTGAACACCCAGCCGTGTTGACCATGTATTAATGGGTAAATATTTACTGTGCCAGTTTAATTGCTGCAAACTATTCAGTTCCACACCATAAACCCACTCGCCGGTAACGGCTTTCATATCTTCTTGGCGTAGTGGCCTTCCGCCGTACACTTCCACAGTAAAGCCTTTAGGCATCTTTACTTGTACACTTGCTCCGTCTAAGCTATAAAAACCCAAACTATCCGAGCGATCAAACCGTCCTGCTTTTATTTTACTATTGAATGCTGTGAATTCTTTTTGCACATAAGCTTGAAATAACTCTGCTTCAAAGCCTTCTTCAAGGCTTTCTCTACTGACAAAATCTAAAGCCAACTGCCAGCTTTTGTTATCAAATATTTCAACACTTCCCCACAACTCACCAAACACACGAGTGTCATCCGTATAACGCGTATATCGGTTATCTGCTTGTATTTTAGACTTTAAACTACCATTAATATTCCATGCACCTTGAACAGTCAGCGGCAATAAAAAAAAGCTAAAAATAACCAAGCGAACTAATTTCATGTGCTAACTATTGCTCACTATAAAAATCGTCACCTTGACGCTTTTTAATCATTGCCCAACCGACTAAAGAGCCTAATGCAACAACACAGCCACCACACACAGCACACTTTCCTTGCTGAGGAATTGTACAGTTTGAGGCTGTTAATAAATGCCCTGCAGCAATGCCTGCACCGAATAGCCAAGGCATACTTTGTTCAAGTAATGTATTGCTCTCTAATGTTTCACTTTTTTGCTTATTTTCTTGTTGTAATTCACTTATTTTTTTCATAATTCCTGGTCTTTTTTAAACGATAAAAGGAGCATCTAATGACTTAGATGCTCCCCAATTATCAACCAAAGTTGTTTAAACGGATGCAGGCTTAATATGACTTAAACAGTACAAAAAAGCTGCATCCACCTTATTCACTTCTTAGCTATTTATCAGAAACAAAGTAAAAACCTGTTGCTGCAGCCTTGAAGATAACATAGCCATCACCTGCGCCTGTCTTAGCTTGAACAGCAACGATATCAGTAGCTTCTACTGTATTAGCTGCATCAACGGTCCAGTCTAAGTAAGTCACATTAACAGCAGACGTTTCTGTTTTAGATCCTTGATAAGGAAGTTTCAGTAAAACATCTCCACCAATAAAGCGAGTTACTAGCTTGCTATCTAAGTCATTCGCTCTGAAGTAAGAAACACCAGAACTTAAATTACCTCGATTACTCGCGGCAAGAACAGCTTTAGCTGCCTGCACACCTTTCTCGTTAAGTAACCCTAGCATGACACGGTACGTAGATAATAACTGACGATTTCTTGTGTCAGCATCAGCAATAACTGCTAAGCCACGCATATCTTCATTGGTTGCATTCGCTTTAAAAACAAACGCGCTACCACTTTGCAACACAGGATCAAGTCTAGCTTTATCAGCATCATTCAGAGCAACGTCAGTAAATACAGCAGCATTTACTTGTTCTGCTGCAAAAGATCCTACTGCCTCTGCCGTTGTATCAATGCCTTTCTTTTGCAATAAAGACATAAAAGGATCAACTTTTGTGGTAAATAAGATGTCCGATACATTTTCAGTCACTTTGCCTTCGTCATCGACCTGCATATACTCAAGGTCAAGAATAACAATACCGTCATCAACTAAACGTCTATCAGGTAACGTGGTTACTTCTTTGCTATTCGACTCACCCAATACACCCTCGACTGAAAGTAATGAGCTAAATGAACCACTTTGCTTTTTAGCATGACAATCACCACAAGGCATAGACTCTGGCGAAGGTCGTGTATTATGAGAAATAATATACTCATTCGACTCAGTCCAAACCATCACTGCATTTGGTGCTGTATAACCTTTTGCTTTTAATACGCTGTCATAAGCTTTTTTCATTGCCACATAACCCGCATAATCATCTGGGTCTGAGAAACGAAGGCTACCATGACTCATTCTTGCAGAAACACGAGCAAACTCTTCACCTGTTTGCGGATCAAAAATAATTCCAAAAGAGCCATTTTCATCTTCACCTGCTTTGAAAATTGCATTACGGTCATTTTTAACCAACACATCACCCGTCACTGCATCTTTCCAGTAATAACGGTAACGAGGTTTATAAGGAATGATTTTTTGCTGACCATCTTCCGCCTGGCGGTAACGATACAACATAGCGTCATCAACAGAGCCTCTTTTGTTAGTAATATGACAAGTTTGACAACCAACAACATCTAAGTGAGTTTTGGTAATTTTGGTTAAGCTGTCTTCGCTGTAACCTGCCATATCGCCACTACCTTTCCATAACTCACGATGCGCAGTTAGCATACCGTCATGCCCTGATGGCACAACTTTATTCACTGCTGTTTCATGACAATATTCACATGACATCGCATTTGGCTCGTAATCTAAATCATTACGTACATCCATATCCGAATTTCCTTTAGGAAAATCATGGTTCGCATCTAAGTCAATTGCAGCGCCTAATGGCTTATAGTATTGTTTTGCATGACAAGCATTACAGTTATCAATGGTTCTTGATTCACCTGTATCGTCTTTAAAAACCTTACCTTTATGTACATCGTCCTTGTAATCATCAACAGTAACACCCGTTGATTCCAGACCATCTTCTTCTACTGCTGTCATTACTGCATCATCACCAAAACCATAAAATCCACGACGTGAATTACTGGTTCTATGACATGCCATACAGTTATCATTATCTGGGAAACGCAACATTGGAATCACAACACGTTTTTCAGCATCAAACGCCGCAGCATTCCATTTTAGTATTGGCTTATCATTTTCATCTAAATCTAAACCAACACCTGTCTCCATTTCACCAGTCATGTGATTATGTACCGACTGTTCTGAGCGACTAAAATCAAGCATATTTACGCCCTCTTTATTTTGTACCGCCTCCATGATTGCAGAACCTGTTTCACGAAAATAGCCTTCTTCAGCAAAGAAGCCACGCTGACTACGCACCCAGCCAGCAGCTCCACGCCTATTATCTTCAGGCTTATCCGCTAAGCTTGTATTAGTAACAGCCAAATCAGAAAATTTAGCATGACAAATCATACAATCCGCCTCAATCACACCGCTTTTTTTCCAGTCATGCTGTTCGATTTTTGTTGTGCCATCATGCTGCTTTACACGATCATAATAGTCACCATCAAACTCTTTAATTTTTGACACATCTTTTTGGTCATAACGAATACCATCACGATCTAACTCAGCAAACCCACCACCGGCATGACAATTGGCACAATCTTTAACCCAGCCAGCTGCCCCCCAGTCACCAAATTCTTCCGCGCTCGCATTATTCTTTTTCGCTAATACGATTGGATTGCTACCCCCCATACATGTATAACCACCAAAATAACCTGGCGATACTAAATGTGGTAAACCACGCTTTTTACCATAAAAATCACTCGCTTGGTCACGTCCCATTTGAAAATGATAAGCATGATTAATGGCATCATAATCATGACAACCACTGCCTTCACAGGTCTTTTTTGGACTATAAGCTTGCCCTGAATCCAATACATTAGCCCCAGATTCATCTAACATTGGTATTTTAGGGTGATCTACTAATTCATCAAATACATTATTTGCCGCATAGGCAGGCGTTTGATTCACCATAAAGAGTATAAAACTGAAACTTATCAGCCTTATTAGTTGGTTTGTTATTCGTCTCATATAACAAGCTCCATGACATTAATTTAATTATATTGCTTTTCCACAAAAGCATAAAATATGCCAAACCACACTCCTACTAAGTACTTCCTGAGCTGAAGAACCTTAGTTCCTTAACTTTCAATTAGATAGCAAATAAATACACTCATTAGCTCTTACTTCTAATTAATTTGAAATATTTAACAGTATTCTGTATTTATACGTTATATGACACAACAACTGTGGCATATCGCCTGTTTTATACAGCCCTTGCTAACCCTGCTTATCGTTCACGTATCCCTAGCCCCATCGATTAAGCTTTAAAATACTTTTAAAACTTAATAAATATTCGGCATAAAAAATGCTTTTACTATAAGTAACACCACAAACGCTTATAGGTAAAATTTTATGCATCACTGTACGAAATACTTTCAACAAATTCATACTTATTTACTAACGCTGATACCTTCTTACCCACTATTAGAATCTAAACAGGAATTATCTTTATGCAAAACAAAATTACCCGTCAGTTACCATTTGTTTCATTAACTAAAAGCTTAGTCTTATTAACCATGCTTTTTAG
>JAQRMR010000020.1:17383-27147 GCA_028599115.1 Methyloprofundus sp. | reverse complement strand
GCAGCACAACTACCCAAAAAACATTACCAGAAGCTCTAGAGAGCTTCAAAGCTGTTGCTAACGATGCCGGACTAACTGCTGAATAATTTACCTTAGTAAATTTTAAGCAAAAAAAAGCCCTCGTTAGATTTCTCTAACGAGGGCTTTTTTATAGCTTATGTCCTATTAGCCAACTTGTACTAAACTCAATAACACACCCGCCGCAACGGCTGAACCAATAACACCTGCTACGTTTGGCCCCATCGCATGCATTAACAAAAAGTTATGCGGGTTATCTTCTAAACCAACTTTATTGGCAACACGCGCCGCCATTGGTACTGCCGAAACACCTGCCGCACCAATTAAAGGGTTAATTGGTCTATCGCTGAATTTATTCATTAACTTAGCCATTAACACCCCTGAAGCCGTTCCAATACAGAATGCAATCGCACCTAAGGCTAAAATACCCAAGGTAGTGACTTGTAAGAAAGCGTCTGCACTCATTTTAGAACCAACAGATAAGCCTAAAAAGATAGTAACGATATTAATCAATTCATTTTGTGATGTTTTACTTAAACGCTCAACCACGCCCGAAACATTCATTAAGTTACCTAAACAAAACATACCGACTAATGGCGCCGCTGAAGGTAATAATAAAGTACATAAGATCAGTAAGGTTAAAGGAAAAATTATTTTTTCAATTTTCCCTACATGGCGTAACTGAACCATTTCAATTTTACGCTCTTCTACTGTGGTTAAAGCACGCATAATCGGTGGCTGAATTAGTGGAACTAGCGCCATATAAGAATACGCCGCTACGGCAATCGCACCTAATAAGTCAGGCGCTAATTTCGAAGCCACATAAATGGCTGTTGGCCCATCTGCACCACCGATAATCGCAACCGCTGCGGCATCTGACATAGAAAATTCCATTCCAGGAATCATATCTAATGCTAGAGCACCCAATAAGGTTGTAAAAATACCAAACTGCGCTGCTGCACCTAACAACAGTGTTTTAGGGTTAGCTAGCATCGGACCAAAGTCCGTCATTGCTCCAACACCCATAAAAATGAGTAGCGGAAACATACCTGTTTTAATTCCATAATACAGGTAGTACAACAACCCACCTTCATCTGCCATTCCTGCAACAGGAATATTACTTAAAATAGCACCAAAACCAATAGGTACTAATAATAAAGGCTCAAAGCCTTTTTTAATCGCTAAGAAAAGCAATAAAAAGCCCACCAACATCATGACGATTTGAGGGCCTTCAAAATTATAAATACCGGTGCTTTCCCATAAAAGTTTGAGATTTTCCATAGACTGTCTCTTTAATTGTTTTATAAAAACAAGCAAGCATTAACGCTAATTAATGATTGCTTGTTTATTTCGTAATAAATTCTTACGAAGTAATCGTTTCGTTACAAGCTAACTAAAATTTGGCCAACAGCAACTGCATCGCCTTCTTTCACATTAACCGAGCTCACTGTGCCTGAAACACGAGAACGCACTTCCGTTTCCATTTTCATTGCTTCTAGGATGATAACAACATCACCTTCCTCAACAACAGAACCAGGAGCAACATTTACTTTAAAAACATTACCTGCTAATGGTGATTCAACACCAACACCACTACTTTCAGCGGCAGGTGCTGATGCACCAATCACTAAATCAGCGCCACCAGGACCAACAGCAACATTAAAGTTTTGGCCGTTTACGTTAACCGTATAACTTCCTGTTTCTGCTTGCGGTGCATTTTTTGCAGCAAACGCTTCAGGGTTTGGCGCAGGCTCAAATGCATCAGGGTTGCCACGGTTTGCAATGAACTTCCAACCGGTTTGCACAAAAAGACCATTAATTAAAGCATCTTCTTCAACATTCTCAGCTAAAGTCACGCCCTCCTCTTTTGCCTTTTCTTGTACTTCTGCCACTAACTTATCCATTTCTGGCTCAATCAGATCAGCAGGACGACAAGTAATTACTTCCGCACCATCTAAAACTCGCGCTTGTAATTCAGTATTCACTGGCGCTGGTGTCGCTCCATATTCACCTTTTAAAACACCCGCCGTTTCTTTACTAATTGATTTATAACGCTCGCCCGTTAATACATTTAATACCGACTGTGTACCAACAATTTGCGAAGTAGGTGTGACCAAAGGTAAAAAGCCTAAATCTTCACGTACGCGAGGAATTTCTTTTAATACTTCAGCAAATTTATCCTCTGCACCTTGCTCTTTAAGCTGGCTTTCCATATTGGTTAGCATTCCACCCGGAACCTGTGCCAACAAGATGCGACCATCAACACCTCTTAAACTACCTTCATGTTCAGCATATTTCTTACGCACACCACGAAAATAATCAGCAATATCTTCTAATTTTTCTAAATCTAAACCTGTTGCACGCTCTTGACCTTCCATGCTGGCAACAATAGTTTCAGTAGGACTATGTCCATAAGTCATACTTAACGAAGAAATCGCCGTATCAACATTATCAACGCCCGCTTCAATCGCTTTAATTAATGTACCAACACTTAAGCCTGTCGTTGCATGACAATGTAAATGCACAGGAATATCAACCGCTGCTTTCAGCGCCGTTACCATATCAAAAGCATCATAAGGCGTTAATAAACCCGCCATATCCTTAATACAGATAGAGTGCGCACCCATATCTTCAATTTGCTTGCCTTGAACAATCCATTTTTCTAAATTATGCACGGGGCTTTTTGTATAAGAAATCGTCCCTTGCGCATGTGCATCAGTATTTAATACCGCCTTAACCGCATGCTCGATATTACGCATATCGTTCATTGCATCAAAAATACGAAATACATCGATACCGTTAACCGCACAACGCTCGACAAATTTATCGACAACATCATCAGCATAATGACGGTAGCCTAAAATATTTTGCCCACGAAACAACATTTGCTGTGGCGTATTTGGCATCGCTGCTTTTAATAAACGTAAACGCTCCCAAGGGTCTTCCCCTAAGTAACGAATACAAGAATCAAACGTTGCTCCACCCCAAGACTCAATTGACCAATAGCCAATTTTATCGAGCTGCTCACAAATTGGCAGCATATCTTCAACACGCAAACGTGTAGCTAAAATAGATTGATGCGCATCTCTTAAGACGACTTCGGTAATACCTACCGCTTTTTTTATTGTTGTCATGTACTATTTTCCTATGACTTTTTTAAAGTTTTACTTTAAATAACCCAGATTCAAAGTTATAAAGGCAATTTATTTAGATCTATGCTGGTGAACCGCTGCGGTAATCGCTGCGGTCACAGCAGGAGTAACGCCAGTAGAAACAGGTTTAGGTACTACTGGAGCAGCTGGTATTTCTTCTGGAAAAAAATTAACTACACAATATGCCATTAGCTTTACTACACCAATTAACATCACAAGAAAAAGGAAAACAATACCCATGCCCGTAAGCATAAGTTCGACCCCTTGCGTCATGACTTCATTCATAATTACAAACCAAAGTTTATTAACATTAGCCGCATTATCCCTAAAAAATCGTGACTTAACAACTTTCTAAGCCAATGATAACCCAGCAAATAGGGGTAGACTAACCCAGCTTCACATGATAGAAACATGCTTAATTTATTATTCATGATAATATAGTGAGTCTTATTTTATGGGACAAAGACTCTCAACTATTACCACCTTTTAAACGGAATACCATGATATCAACCATCGCCACAGCCGCTCTATTTATGGTTGCTTTAGGCGCTATCCTTGCAATCATTTTAGCTATCGCAAATAAAAAATTATTTGTTTATGAAGACCCACGAATCGCAGAAGTTGATGACATGCTCCCTCAGGCTCAATGTGGCGCATGTGGCACTCCCGGCTGCCGTCCATTTGCTGAGGCGCTAGTCGAAGGTAGCAAATCCCCCTCTGCTTGCACCGTTAACACAGAAGAAGGCAATGCTGATATTGCGCTCTACTTAGGTGTTGGCATGGGGGATCATGACAAAGTTGTCGCGCGCCTAGCTTGCGCAGGAGGAACACATGTTGCTTATACGCGCGCAAAATACGAAGGGCTAAAATCCTGCCAAGCCGCATCGGCTGTATCTGGCGGCGGAAAAGGCTGTAGTTGGGGCTGTTTAGGTCTCGCCGATTGTGCTGACGTTTGTGATTTTGATGCTATTTATATGAATGAGCACGGCCTACCTATCGTTATTGAAGATAAATGCACCGCCTGCAATGATTGCGTGGTTGTTTGCCCTAAAGATTTATTTTCATTGCTGCCTGTCTCTGAGAAACTTTACGTCGCCTGTAAAAGCTTGGATGAAGGAGATACTGCCGAGCAAGAGTGTGAAGTGGCCTGCACCGCTTGCGAAAAATGCGTAGTTGATGCTCCCGCTGGATTAATCGAAATTAAAAATAATTTAGCCGTCATTGATTATACTAAATACTCTGATTTTGAGGTTGACCGCACGCCTATCGAACGATGCCCAACCGGCGCTATTGTCTGGCTAGACAGCAAACTTGGCTCGACTTATGCTAGTAAAGGTAAAGAAGGCAGCAAAGCTCACCGTGAAAATACGCTACCTATTGGCTAAATAAGCCGCACTCAACACTAAAAAATTAGTAATCTACTGAACACTGTTTTAAAAAGGAAAACTTATGGCTTTTTTTGGCAAAAAAAAACAAGATAAAGAAGTTAAATACCCTGGTATTCGCCAAGCAATGGATGGCAATTCTGCAGTAGTCATGTGTGAACGCGAAGCCAGTGATGCTGCTGGTGCTTTTCCCATCACCCCTTCAACTGATATGGGAGAATATTGGGCGGAAGAAAAAAGCAAAGGTCATATCAACATCTCCGACCGTCCACTCATTTTTGTAGAGCCAGAAGGCGAGCATGCTGCCGCGGCAATTACTGCCGGTATGTCGATGACAGGATTGCGTTCAACTAATTTCAGTTCGTCGCAAGGCATCGCCTACATGCATGAATCTTTATATACAGCTGTAGGTAAACGACTACCTTATGTATTAAATATTGCCTGTCGCGCGATGACTAAAGCAACGTTAAATATACATTGTGGTCATGATGATTATCACTGCATGGATGATACCGGCTTCATTCAAATGTTCGCCAAAGACAATCAGTCTGTTGCAGATTTGAATATTATTGCCCGAAAAATTGCGGAATTAAGTTTAAATCCTGCCGCTGTTGGACAGGATGGTTTTTTAACTTCACACTTAATTGAAGATTTACAATTACCTGAGCGCGAATTAATCGAAGAATTTTTAGGCTCTCCAGAAGATATTATTAACTGCCCAACCGCTGCACAAAAAATTCTTTATGGTGATGTGCGCCGTCGTGTTCCTGAGCTATGGAATGTCGATGAACCAATGATGTCGGGTGCAGTACAAAACCAAGATTCGTACATGCAGTCAGTTGCTGCTCAACGCCCTTATTTCTTTGACCATGTTAAACAGCATGCCGATGAATGCATGGATGAGTGGTTCGAATTAACTGGCCGCCGTTATAACCGCATCGGCCAATACCGCTGCGATGATGCTAACTATTTAATTATTGCCCAAGGTAGCGTTATTCAAACTGCTGAAGCAACCGCTGATTATTTGCGTGAAACACGCAATATCAAAGTGGGCGTAGTCAATATGATCTTTTTCCGTCCTTTCCCTGGCGACCTTATTTCTGCTGTCGCAAAAGGCCGTAAAGGGATTACCGTGATGGAGCGTACCGATCAACCTTTATCAGAAGATTTACCGCTAATTTCAGAAATTCGTAATGCTTTAGCAAAGGCCTTTGAGAATGGTCACTCAAAAGAAACCCCATTCCCTGAATATGCTTCATATAATAAAACAACAGACACTTCTCCACTTTATTCTGCTTGTTTTGGCTTAGGTAGTCGCGATTTACAGCCTGAAGGCATTATTGCCGCAGTAGAAAACATGCTACCTAAAGGCAAACATAAAAAATTCTACTACCTAGGTATCGATTTTATTCGTGAGCAAGCATTTAGCCCAAAACAAGAATTACAGCAGCAAGCCGTTCTTGATGCTTACCCTGCCATTGAAAGCTTAGCCTTAAAAGGGTCTGAAAACCCTAATTTAATGCCTAAAGATGCACTCACTATTCGTATGCATTCTGTCGGTGGCTGGGGCGCAATCACGACAGGTAAGAATTTGGCAATGACCTTATTCGACCTGCTTGATTACAGCATTAAAGCCAACCCAAAATATGGCTCTGAGAAAAAAGGCCAACCCACTACTTATTATTTATCGGCTGCTTCTGAACCTATCCGTATCGCTTGTGAATATGCACACCTCGACGTGGTTATTGCACCTGACCCCAATGTATTTACCCACTCCAACCCTTTGGCTGGACTGAACAAAAATGGCGTATTTATTATTCAAAGTGATGCACAGACACCAGAGGAAGTATGGCGCAGTTTCCCCAAGGCATCACAGCAATATATTGTTGATAAAAATATTAAAGTCGCTTATTTAGACGGCTTTAAAATCGCCCGCGAAGAAACCAGCCACCCTGATTTACAATTCCGTATGCAAGGCATTACTTTTCAAGGTGCTTTTTTTGAATCCACAAGCATTGCGGAAAATGCAGGTAAAAGCAAAGACGATATTCTTGATGCCATTCATGAAACCATTAAAACAAAGTTTGGTAACAAAGGTGAGCAAGTTGTTGCAGATAACTTCCGCACCGTTAAACGAGGTTTTACTGAAACACAGCACTTAGATGTCAGCAGTATGACCGTAGGCGATATAGCGGAATCAGCAAAAAAAGCAGAAAGAACAGCCCCGCTAACTTTATTACAAAAACCTAAAAATGATACGCCTGTTTCAGATATTCACCGCTTTTTTGAGCAAACAGGTAGTAATTATATTAACGGTCGCGCCAACGACAGCTTAGCCGATCCTTTTTTAGCACTTAGCCTTATGCCTGCTGCGTCTGGTATTTACCGTGATATGACGCAAATTCGTTTTGAGCACCCTGAATGGATACCTGAAAATTGTACCGCTTGTGGTGACTGTTATACCGTTTGCCCAGATAGCGCTATTCCTGGCTTAATTAATAGTGTTAACGAAGTGTTTGAAACCAATATTAAACGCATAGAAAACACCGGAAAAACGGTTAAACACTTACGCCGCGCCATTCGCAACGTAGAAAAAAAATATCATGCCTTAACGGCTGATAAATCAGAGGGTACTGTGCTAGACCCGATTTTTAATAAATCAATCGGCGAAACCATTAAAGAATACCCGGAAGATCAGCAAGAAGAAGTGCGCCAAGAATTTGATTGGTTTAAAGAAGCAATGGGCGATTTTAAATTCGCTATTACTAAGCCTTATCATGATGCGATCAATAAACGCACACCGAATAATGGCGGTTTATTTTCCATCACCATTAACCCTATGACCTGTAAAGGCTGTATGGAATGTGTCGAGGTTTGCCCTGATGAAGCGTTAATTCCTATCAAGCAAACACCAGAAAGCATACAAACCTTGCGTAATGACTGGGAGTACTGGAATGACTTACCTACTTCCAACCCAAAATATAAGCGTATTGATGATTTAGATGAAAAAATCGGTGCACTAACCACCATGATGCTGGATAAACGCACATATTCATCTATGAATTGTGGTGATGGTGCTTGTTTAGGTTGTGGTGAAAAAACCATTGTGCATTTATTCACCGGAACTGTCGTTGCACTGATGCAGCCGCGCGTACAAAAACAAGTCGCAAAAATAGAGCAGCTAATTACCGGAATGGAAAAACATATCCGTCTAAAATTAGCTGAAAAATTAGATATTAGTGATATTGAAGCCGTAGAAGCGGCTATCGAAAATAATAAAAATGTTGATTTAACTTTAACAAACCTAAGTCATGCACTTAGTGATGGCAAAGCTAGCGACCCTATTGATAGCGCTTGGTTAAAATGGGCATCCCAATTAGTCGCTAAATTAAAACATTTAAAATGGCAATATACGCAGGGCTCAACAGGCAACGGCCGTACCGAAATGGGTATTACCAATAGTACCGGCTGTAGCTCAGTTTGGGGCTCTACCTTCCCTTTTAACCCTTACCCTTTTCCTTGGGCTAACAACCTATTCCAAGATGCACCCTCTTTAGCTATGGGTATCTTTGAAGGGCACATGGTTAAAATGACCGAAGGCTTTAAAGCCATTCGTATGGCTGAATTAGAAATTGCTGGTAAATATGACCAACAAGAACAAGCTCACTTTTTTAAATATTTTGACTGGCACCAGTTTAGCGAACAAGAGTATTTAATGTGTCCTCCAGTTGTTACTATCGGTGGCGATGGCGCAATGTACGATATTGGTTTTCAAAACCTATCGCGTAGCATTATGTCGGGCATGCCACTTAAAATTCTTATTTTAGATACGCAAGTTTATTCTAATACGGGAGGGCAAGCTTGTACCTCTGGTTTTATTGGCCAAGTTTCTGATATGGCACCTTATGGCAAAGAATGGAAAGGTAAAACCGAACGCCGCAAAGAAATGAGTTTAATTTCTATGGCACATAGAACAACCTATACCTTACAAAGCTCTATCGCACACCCAAATCATTTAATTGAAGGTTATATCGATGGGCTTAACTATCGTGGCCCGGCTATTTTCAATATTTATGCGGTTTGCCAACCAGAGCATGGTGTAGCAGATGATGCTGCCGATATGCAAAGTAAACTAGCTGTTGAATCTCGTGCCTACCCTTTAATGACTTATGACCCACGTGAAGATGATACTTGGGAAAAAAGCATGTCCTTAAAAGGCAACCCTGCTGTTGACCAAGACTGGACAACTTACGAACTTCAGTTTGTTGATGAATATGGCATAGAAGATAAAATGACCGTGCCTTTAACCTTTGCTGATTGGGCGATGACCGAAGGGCGCTTCCAAAAACACTTTAAGTTTGTCCCCCCTTCACAGTGGAATGATGACATGGTGCCACTGCATGAATTTATTGATTTAGAGCATGATGAAATGGCTGAAAATATTGCTTATATTCATGCGGTACACCCTGACAGCAATACTTTAGTTCGTGTTGTTATTGACCCTGAAATTGTCCATTCAACCATTGAAAGACGTAATTTCTGGCGCACGCTGAAAGGTCTCGCAGGCGTTGATAAAAAAGAAGTCGATTTAGATGCCGTTGCGACACAAGCAAAAGCAGAAATGGCTTCTAGTATTGCCTCTAATTTAATGACCATGGTCGGTGGTGATGATGCCAGTGAGTTAGCATCGGTATTAATGGCAGCACCAGCGGTTAATGCGCCGGCTGTTGCTATACCTGCTGCAAGCACAGCAGAAGCCGCCACCACCACTCCTGCTGCTGCGACAGCAACACCCGCTGAAAAACCAGCAGGCGGACATGAACCCGTTTGGATAGAAACACCCGATTGCACAACTTGTGATGAATGTGTGGATATCAACCCTAAAATTTTCAAATACAATGACGAGAAAAAAGCCGTGGTCATTGACCCCACAGCAGGTACCTTTGAAGATATTGTAAAATCAGCAGAAAAATGTACTGCAGTGATTATTCACCCCGGCACACCGTGGAACCCTAATGAGAAAAACTTAGATAAGCTCATTAAACGTGCAGAGAAGTTTCAATAAAAACTTTAATGTGAATTAAGGGCTTAATTTGCCGCTGATTGCTCCTTATGCTTTCAACTGAAAGCATAAGGAACTCACAATCCCACAATGCATAATAGAGGTAACAATGACAGAAATAACCATGACCACACCCGCCTTATTATT
>JAQRMR010000020.1:0-17283 GCA_028599115.1 Methyloprofundus sp. | reverse complement strand
CCGCCTTATTATTGCCATGCAACTACTCGCAGTGACTGGCATCATTTTTAGTGTTATTTCGATTGGTTTGGTTTTTTTTAACTTGCACACATACGCCACTTATATATTTTTAAGCGGCATGGGACTCATTGTTTTATCTTTATTATTTTCAGTCTGGGAATTACTGATTTCAACTCAAGCGCTAAATATTGAGCTAGAAAATATTATTGAAGAACAGCAAGAAAGTGGAATTTTACTCGACAAGTAATCCCACTTAATACGGTTACCCGCCATAAAGCTATTGTACTTTCTCCTACTCTGCCATCTTAACTATGAATCTATTCAACTTATTTGGTAATAAAACTTTTTCTCACGGTATTCACCTTGAGGAATACAAAGAAGAAACCAACTCAAAATCGACTCGCCGTTTACCTTTTGCACCTGAGATTATTTTACCTTTGGCACAAAATATCGGTAAGCCTGCAAAGCCTATCGTTTATAAAGGGCAGCATATTACACGCGGTGAACTGATTGCAGAATCAACAGGGTTTATGTCTGTGCCTCTTCATGCCCCTGTCTCAGGCATAGTGAAAAGCATTGAGTTAGTTAAAGTAGCAGATGGAGAAAAACAACTAGCCATTGTTATCACCACCTCATTAAATTCAGGTCAGCATGTTATCGCAGCAGATACCTACAATAACTACTTAACTATGTCCCGCGAGGCACTGGTCAAAGCGGTTCAAAATACCGGCATCGTTGGCTTAGGCGGAGCAGCATTCCCCTCGCATGTGAAAATGACCACGCCGGAAAGCACGCCTATCCATACTATTCTAGTTAATGGCTGCGAATGTGAGCCTTTTTTAACCACTGACCACCGTGTCATGTTAGAAAGAATAGAGCAATTAATTCTAGGCATTCATATTGCTATGAAATGCCTAGATGCTCCTAAGGCTATCATTGGCATAGAAGATAATAAGCTCGACGTTTTACAAGAAATCAAGCCTCATTTGCCGAATGATGGCAGCATTACTATTGAAGCCATCAAAACAAAATATCCGCAGGGGGCACAAAAAATGTTGGCCTCGGCCTTACTAGGCATTGAGATTCCTTCAGGTGGCCGCTCTTCTGCGGTTGGTTTAGCTATTTTTAACGTAGCAACCTTGGCTAAAATAGGCCTATTGCTCCCTACAGCTGGGGGCTATACTGAGCGCATTATCACCATCACTGGAGATAATTTAAGCAATCCAGGGAATTATCTTACCCCGCTAGGCACGCCTCTACGTTTTTTATTAGAACACGCAGGCTTTACCGGTACAGGTGATGCCTCACTTATTTTAGGTGGCCCTATGATGGGTGTTCCAGTATCCTCTCTTGATGTCCCTATCACTAAAGCGACAGGGGCTGTGTTAATTTTAGATGAGCGTGCAACCGGACATGATGAAATCATGCCCTGTATAAAATGCAGTCGATGCCTACAAGCTTGCCCTATTCATTTAAACCCATCAGAAATGGGGCAGCTTGCCACAAAGCGCCAATACCAAACCATGGAAGAAACCTATCATTTACAGGATTGTTTTGAATGCGGGGCTTGTAGTTATGTTTGCCCTTCTAATATCCCCTTAGTACAGTATTTTAGAGTGGCTAAAAAACTAAACTACGAAAGGCACTTAAGCGAAGAATAAAACCTCTCTCCTTAAGAGAATAATCAATACCTTGTCGTTATTTTTACAAAGCATAAAACAGTTGGCTCACTTTCCAGTTAAAATAGCATATGACTTTATTTAACTTATTTGGCAAAAAGACCTTTCCTCATGGTGTTCATCCCGAGGAGTATAAGGCAGAAACGAATGCTAAACCCACGCGTCGCCTCCCTTTTGCGCCTGAAATCATTGTGCCATTGGCACAAAGCATAGGTAAACCTGCCAAATCACTGGTATTTAAAGGCCAACAAGTAATACGCGGGGAAATCATTGCCGAAGCAGACGGTTTTATGTCGGTGCCCATTCATGCGCCTGTGACAGGTACCGTCAAAGCCATTGATATTGTTACCACAGCAACAGGCAGCAAAAGCACGGCTATTATTATTACAACGTCCCTGAGTTCAGGACAAATCATCATTGAATCCGACGTTCAGCAAAACTACCTTAACCTGTCACGTTCTGAATTAATTCAAGCCGTTAAAAACACTGGAATGGTAGGTTTAGGGGGGGCTGCATTTCCAACCCACGTTAAAATGTCGATTCCTAATGAGCGCAGTATTCATACTGTCTTAGTCAATGGTTGTGAGTGTGAGCCTTTTTTAACCACCGACCACCGGGTGATGTTAGAAAAAATCGAACAATTATTGCTCGGCATTCGCATTGCCATGAAATGCGTCGATGCACCTAAAGCCATTATTGGGGTTGAAGATAACAAGCCTGATGTATTAGCGGCAATTAAACCGCAACTACCTGAAGATGGTTCCATTCAATTAGAAGCTATCGAAACCAAATACCCACAAGGCGCAGAAAAAATGTTGGCCTACTCCCTTTTGGGCGTAGAAATCCCTTCAGGCGGTCTACCTTCTGAAATTGGTCTGGCAATTTTTAATGTCGCAACCTTGGCTGAAATAGGTGCGCTATTACCGGCTGGGCAAAGTTTAATCGAACGTATTATTACCATTAGCGGGGATGACTTAGAAAAATCAGGAAATTATTTAGTACCTATCGGCACCCCTATTCGCTACCTATTAGACTTTGCTGGTTTTTCAGGTGATGAAGTGGAAATCATACTAGGAGGTCCGATGATGGGGCTGCCTATTCATTCCTTGGATGTACCCATTACTAAGGGCACAGGGGGCTTATTAGTGCTTGATAATCGCGCCACTGAACAAGGCGAAATTTTACCTTGTATAAAGTGTACGCAATGCTTGCAAGCCTGCCCAGTTCTCCTAAACCCAGCCGAGCTAGGACAACTAGCAGCCGCACGCCAATATGATGTAATGGAAGATAACTATCATCTCAATGATTGTTTTGAGTGTGGGGCTTGTAGTTATGTTTGTCCTTCTAATATCCCACTTGTACAATATTTCAGAATTGCAAAAACTTTAAACCGCGAAAGGCATTTACAAGATGGCTAAAACTCCTTTAAAAATTGATTTACGCACCTCGCCGTATATCCGCAAAGCACCCAGTGTGCCGCAGATTATGCGCAATGTGGTTTATGCCTTATTACCCCTTGCAGCTTATGCTATTTACCAATTTGGTATTAGCGCTTTAGCCTTGATGTGTACCACTGTTTTGGCCTGTCTAGGCACAGAAGCCCTATTTAACAATCTAGCAGATAAAAAAAATACCCTCACTGATTTTAGTGCCGTCATTACCGGTTTATTATTAGCCATGACTTTACCCCCAGGTTTTCCTTTATGGATGGGCGCTGTTGCTGGATTTACCGCGATTGCCATGGGTAAAACACTGTTTGGCGGTATCGGCTTTAATGTATTTAACCCTGCACTAGTTGGGCGTGCCTTTATTCAAGCGGCATTCCCTGTTTCCATTACCACTTGGACACCTGCTTTAGCAACTGATCGCTTTATTGAATTTATTCCTTCGACTTTAGCCTTACCGTTTATGAAACCTGCGGCAACAGCTGAATGGTCGCAACAAGTCAGCATTGATGGCTTTACCGGAGCAACGCCTTTATCGTTAATGAAATTTCAAGGCATTTTCACCGATAGCTATGAACTATTTTTAGGTCTCTCTGCTGGCTCAACGGGGGAAACCTCTAGCTTATTAATTTTAATTTGCGGCGGCTATTTAATCGCCCGAAAAATGCTAGATTGGCGCATTCCTGCCGCCGTGCTCTTTGGTGCAGCCATCACTGCTGAGTTATTCTATTTTATTGACCCAACTCAATACCCTTCACCAGCCTTTATGTTATTTTCTGGTGGTTTGATGTTTGCCGCAGTCTTTATGGCTAGCGATATGGTTGCCTCGCCGGTAACACCTTTAGGCATTTTTGTATTTGGCTGTTTAATTGGTTTTTTAACCATTATTATTCGTTTATTTGGTGGTCTCACCGAAGCGGTAATGTACGCTATTTTGTTTGCCAATGCAGCCACTCCCTTGATTGAATCTTATACTCAGCCACGTATTTATGGCGCACGTAAAAAAGCACAGGAAAAACCATGAGTACGCCAGAAGAACAAGTTCCCGAACTCCCCTCCAGCACGAAACTTATCACCACTTTAGGTTTAGTGGCGATGATTTCTGGCTTATTAGTCGTTGGAGTTTATGAGTTTACTAAGCCCATCATTGTAGAGAACCAACGTTTAGCAACAGAGCGCGCTGTTTTTAAAGTATTGCCTAAAGCAACCAGCCGCCTTACCTTTAAAATCACTCCAACAGGTATTGCTTTAAGTGATGATAAGGCTGAAGGCCCTTTAATTTATGCCGGTTATGACAAGCAACTCAATTTAGTCGGCGTTGCTTTAAATGCTGCCGCACAAGGCTATCAAGATACCATTAAATTATTGTACGGCTACCAACCTAATACAGGCTGCATTACTGGGTTTGATGTTTTAAAAAGCACCGAAACTCCAGGCTTTGGTACAAAAATTACCACAGATGTAGATTTTTTAGCCAACTTTAACTGTTTAGAAGCTAAGGTCAGTGTAGCAACATCTACTTTGGCGCACACTATAAAAACAGTCCGCCACGGAACAAAGACCCAAGCATGGGAGATTGATGCGATTTCAGGATCTACCATTACCTCTAATGCAATTGGCCGTATGCTCAACCAAAGTGGACAGACTTTACACCCTATTATTATGAATAATTTAACTACTTTAGAAACAGCAAATGATTAAGCTAATAAATTTAGAAAGAAAATCAAAATTTAAATTACTCCTATTTATTCCATTAAGTATTACTTTGGCTCTTGTGCATGGCAGCATAGATAAATGGACTGTCAGTTTAAATTTTATTTTATTCTATCTTGCACTAATCTATTTCTGGTCTATAGGGGTACAACAGAAAATTATTTCCATTTTTATTATTACTCTTGTCACCCTTAATTTGTCTGCTAGCTTTAATGCATTACATTATTACAGCTCTGGTTTTAATGTTATATCCGCACACAGCTTGCTCAATACTCGCTTATCAGAGTCATCGGAATTTATTAGTAGTCACTTTGACTCAGCTCTCTTTATTCTGCTGCTTATCACAGTGTCAATTATTTTTCTTACCTCGATAAATAAAATAATATCCCCTTTGCATTTTAGAAAATATTTTTGGTTATTTATTCTATTTAATAGCATTCTTTTTATTTTTGGATCTTTTACTACAAGATCGGATCTTGCTGGCGTGCGTAAGCATAATTTAATTATAAACTTCATACAAAAAACGGTTCTATACAACTTTCACCCTTTAATGGTTGCATGGAATGAAAAAAATCTTATTTCTATTTTATCTCAAAACAAAGACTATTCTTACTTTGCAGCAAACAGAACACCTACAGCTCATAATGTTAGTGCTATCGTTGTAATAGGTGAATCTGCTAGGCGTGACCGACACGGTCTATTTGGCTACTCCCAAGAAACGACACCGAATATGTCAAAGAGAAAAAAAGAATTACTTGTTTTTAATAAAGCAAATTCAAGCTCCTCACAAACTATTTTATCTGTTCCTAGCTCTTTAAGCTCTATTTCAATAGAAGGCATTAGCGCTCATAATTTACAAAAAAATATTATTACCTTATTAAATCAGGCAGGGTATCAAACGGAGTGGCTTAGTATGCAAGGCCTCGGCTTAGGGAAGCACGAAAGCTATGTAACTGCGATAGCAAAAATGAGTACCTATCATAAAGCTATCGCAGCGCAGTACGATACCCAAGTGTTAAAACACGTACACCCTGAAAAAAATAAGGTCACCTTCATACATTTAAATGGAAGTCACTTTAATTTTCATAGCCGCTACCCTGCTAATTTTTCCCTACCTTATTTAAAACAAAATGTAGGTGAAGATAAGAGTCTATATAACTATGACACCAGTATTGCTTACACCGACGAGTTACTGGAGAAATTAATTCAAAAACTGATGGGGAAAAACTCTGTTTTATTTTATTTCTCAGACCATGGCTTAGAAAATAGGTTTGGAAAATTTAAACATGGTCTTAGTTCTCCTAGCCAAGAAGCTTATGAAGTTCCTTTTTTCATTTGGCAATCAAAACAATTCAAGCAACACGCTTTGCTCAGTAAAAACAATGTAAACAAAACATTTAATACCCAAGATTTATTTTTTACTATTGCCGATACGCTTGGAATAACAAATTATGATGGAGAGCAAGTCTGCAAATCAATTATCCAAGATTGCTATCAAGAGCCTACAAGAAATACGGTCGTTGATGAAACCTTAAGTTACTATGAATTTAAATCTTTAAAAAGAGAGCACTAATATGTCTCAAGTCACCAAGAAAGAATCCCCTCTCACACTGGATGTTTTCACCGCAGGTATTTGGAAAGATAACCCAGTATTTGTCATGATGCTTGGGCTATGCCCTGTTTTAGCAGTAACCAACTCCGTGATCAATTCACTGGCCATGGGAATTGCCAGTATTTTTGTTTTAGTCTGCTCCAATGCATTAGTCTCACTATTAAGAAACTTCATTCCTAAGCAAGTCCGTATTACTACTTATATTATTATCATCGCCACGTTTGTCACGCTGGTTGATTATATGATTCAAGCCATTAGCTTAGATTTATATAACCGCCTTGGTGCTTTCATTCAGTTAATTGTCGTAAATTGCCTCATTTTAGGCCGCGCAGAAGCCTTTGCCTCTAAAAATGGCGTGATTAAATCAGTTGTCAGTGCTCTAGGCATGGGGCTAGGATTTACACTCGCTTTAGTTATGTTAGGTAGCGTACGTGAATTATTAGGTGCGGGGCAACTATTGGGCTATCAAATATTCAGTACACAATTTGAACCTTGGGTCGTGATGATTTTGCCGCCAGGTGGTTTTATTGTTTTAGGCTGCTGGTTATTGCTTATTAACACCATCGAACAACGCAAAAAAGCCAAACTAGTCGCTACAGAAGCGGCTTTGCATAGCGCCATCAAATCATAAATAAAAAAATACTATGCTTTCAAAAAGCCTACAACATTGCCTGCCTACTCTACTAATAACGCTTGTCGCTTTATTAACACTTTTTCTAAAAATCAACCACGGGGAACTAGACTTATCCATTAGCCGTTATTTCTATAAAGATAACGTATGGTTTTTAGCAAAAGAACAGCCTTGGCTATTTTTTTATAACAATGACAAAACACTTCTCCTTGTGACCTTTCTCCCTTTTTTAATATTACTCACACTAGGTTTTTTGAACAAAGAACGGAAAGGCCTGAGAAAATATGCATATTTTATACTAAGCTCCTCCTTTTTAACGGCGGGTTTCATTGTAAACTGGGGATTCAAGGATTTCTGGGGGCGCTGGCGCCCAAAACAAACAGTTGAGTTTGGTGGAGAGCATCCCTTCTACAGCATTTGGGAACCAGCATTTCTAATCCAGCCAGAATCGATAGGACAAGGTGCCTCTTTTTCATCAGGCCACCCTACCTCTTTATTAATAGCGATCTGTGTTTACTTTGTATTTAAAAATCCAGAGAGCTTTGTTAATTACTTTGGAAAACCTAACCAATGGAAAGTAAAACTGCTTACTTTTATTAAATATACATACCTCTACATTGCTATACTAGGAGGATTTTTCATGGGGCTTGGCCGAGTCATCCAAGGTGCGCATTTCGCTTCCGACGTACTCTGGTCCTACGTATTTGTTTTTGCACCTAGCGCACTCCTTTACTATTATGTATTCAAACTTCCACTTTTAGAAAACCAAAAATGATAACAACTACTCTAAATCAAGCTTTAATCTGCTTTCACTTTGTTGACTAATTATAGATGAAAAAACAACAACTCTTATCAATCATCATCCCTTTTTATAACGAACAAGAAGTGATTGCTGAGTGCCAAGCTCGACTATCAAGTTCAGTCGAAGCGATTGATATGGATGTGGAGATGATCTACATCAACGATGGCAGCAAAGATGAAACTTTAAATATTTTAACTCAACTACTAGAAACAGATTCACGTATAAAAATCATTGACCTTAGCCGTAACTTCGGCAAAGAAATAGCCATGACAGCAGGTATTGATGCCGCCAAAGGTGATGCGGTTATTGTTATTGATGCTGACCTACAAGATCCGCCTGAATTAATGGCTGAAATGGTTGATAAATGGCGCGAAGGTTTTGATGTTGTTTATGCCAAGCGAGTGGAACGCAAAGGCGAAAGCTTTATGAAGAAATTCACCGCTCGCCTTTTTTATAAATTGATCAATAAAATCAGCGATACTGAAATCCCCGAAAATGTCGGTGATTTCCGTTTAATGAGCCGTCAAGCCGTCAGTGCTTTAAATGAGGTTCGTGAACGTAAGCGGTTTATGAAAGGCCTATTTGCTTGGATAGGTTTTCCACAAACCGCCATTGAATACAGCCGTGACCCACGCTTTGCAGGTGAAACCAATTGGAATTATGGGAAATTAATCAAATTTGCTGTCGAAGGTATTTCATCTTTCACCCAAGAGCCTTTACGCTTAGCGACTTATGCGGGTTTCCTTACGGCTTTAGGTGCCTTTTTATTCGGCCTTTATTTTGTCGCCAAAACCTTAATCTTTGGCGAGACAGTGCAAGGTTTCACAACCTTAATTACCGTTATTTTATTCTTCTCAGGCGTACAGCTTTTATCCATTGGTATTTTAGGCGAATATATTGGCCACATGTTTATTGAATCTAAACAACGCCCCTTATATTTTGTGAAAAAAACATACGCTGCAGCGCAACCCATCTCAGCAGAGAAATAGCAAGCAATACAGTTTGGGTTTGCGGTCTTTAGTCGTACGGTAGTAATACCGACTGCTTAACACGATATACTGGTTAGGCAACATTTAACACATGTACGCCTAATTCAGATTTATGCTGTTCAATTTGCCAAAGGTCATATGTAACCTGATGCCCCATCCAGCTTTCGGGGCTAGCACCTAAAGCAATTGATAACCTAACGGCCATTTCTGGTGTTACATTCCCATTACCATTAACTATTTTTGACAGTGTTTTTCTACTGACAGCAAGCGCTTTAGCAGCATCTGTAATACTTATTTTTGCCGGATCTAGCCATAAACCCTTTATGATTTCGCCTGGGTGAGGTGGGTTATACATTGTCATAATATCTCCTAATGGTAATCCTCATAATTTACAATTTCGACATCTCCTCCGAAAAACCGGAAAGTAATGCGCCAATTTGTTTGAACTGTTACTGACCACGCTCCTTTTCTATTACCTTTTAATTCATGAAGCTTAAGGAAAGGAATATCCATATCTTTAATGGTTTTTGCTTGGTTTAGCTGAGCAAGAATTAAACGTAACCGTTCTGAGTGCTTTGCTTGGATACCAGCCTTACTACCTGTTCGGTAGAATTTCTCCAAACCCTTGTGAATAAAGCTTTTTATCATGACTTAAATTGTAACCCATCAATTCTCGAATTACAATTTTCTGTTTCTTAACAAACAATTATGTAGGGTCGGTGGTCGTCTTTTTGCGAAACTCATCGTTTTATCATTGTACTGCCCTGCTTATTACTCACTAAACGCCGACCGAGTTCTTAACCAGTCTTCCAGAAAAATTAAAAATGCGCGGACTTTTGCAGGTAAATATTTACGGTGCGGATATACCGCGTGGATATGCATCGGCTCTACCGCGTAATCTTGTAAAACCACTTCTAAATGGCCTTTTTTTATATCCTTAGAAACAATGTACTCAGGTAGCATCACTAAGCCTAAGCCTTTTTTCGCGGCGATTCGAATAGGATCAGCAGCATTCGCTTGCATTCGTCCTGAAACCTCTATTTCTCGCTTCCCTTCTAAGCCTCTAAATAACCACTTATTACGCGGTGGAATAGCCCAATTAACTAAACAGCTATGATTATCTAATTCTTCGGGAATCAATGGTTTACCATGTTTCTCAAAGTAATCAGGCGCCCCACAAACTAACAGGCTAGAACTAGCTATTTGTTTGGCTATTAAACTGGTATCTTCTAAGGCTCCAAAAGTAACCGCGATGTCGATGCCTTCATCCACCAAATCACCAAAATTACTTTGTAAGATTAAATTAACCGCAAGATCTTCATGCAAAGCTAAAAACTCAGCAATCGCAGGCGCAACATAAAGCGCACCAATAACCGTTGGCGCGCTCACTTTTAATTTTCCACGCGGCTCGGTATGCAAATGTGTCACCGAATCTTCCATTTCTGCAATATCCGCTAATACAGTTTTACAACGTTGCAAATAAGCAGCACCTACATCCGTTAGGCTTAAACTCCGTGTCGTACGATTAAATAAACGCGCCCCTAAATAATTTTCTAATTGCGCAATGTGTTTAGTCGCCATCGCACGAGAAATTGCTAGTTCACGCGCCCCGCCTACAAAACTACCTGCCTTTGCTACGCTAGCAAAAACAGTCATACCCGTTAATCTGTCCATCCACTTACATTTTTAATAGAAATTTATTGCATTATAGCGGCTGTCATCCACGATAAATTATAAAGTTTTAAAGCTTACCTATATAATGCTAACTTTGCATTACACATAGCTTTAAAAGCTACCCTGTCACACCAATAATAAAGGACAGCCCATGACACCTGAACAATTTAAGCAATACGCCGACCAAGGCTATAATCGCATACCTATTGCTCGTGAAGTATTAGCTGATTTAGATACCCCTTTAAGTGCTTATTTAAAATTAGCCGATGGCGCTTATTCCTATCTTTTTGAATCTGTTCATGGCGGTGAACAATGGGGGCGTTATTCAATTATTGGTTTGCCTTGTCAAACGATTATCAAAATCTTTGGTAATGAAATTCGTATTGAAGAATCTGGCCAACGCATAGAAACCTTACAGCATAAAAATCCGCTAGTTTGGATTGAAGAATACAAAGAAAACTTCAAAGTGCCTGATATTGCTGACTTGCCTCGCTTTAATGGCGGCTTAGTCGGTTATTTTGGCTATGAAACCATTGGTTATATTGAGCCTCGCCTCAAAGCGACAGCCAAAGACGACCCGATCGGCAGCCCTGATATTTTGTTAATGGTTTCTGAAGAAATGCTGGTGTTTGATAACCTCTCAGGCAAAATGTTATTGCTGACTCATGCCAATCCAGCTGAAACAAATGCTTACGAGCAAGCACAATCACGTTTAGATGACTTAGTTAAACAGTTACGTGATTTAAAAGCAGATGCCCATAATCATCATCACCCCGCTAAAAAAGTAGATGAAAGTGACTTTATCTCTGGTTTTACTCAAGAAGGTTTTGAGAGTGCCGTCTTAAAAGCCAAAGAATATATTACTGACGGCGATATTATGCAGGTGGTTTTATCGCAGCGTTTATCTATTCCTTATTCAGCTGAACCTTTAGATTTATACCGTTCTTTACGCTGTCTAAACCCATCGCCATATATGTATTATCTGAATTTAGAAGATTTTCATATTGTTGGCTCATCGCCTGAAATTTTAGTCCGCTTAGAAGATGATGAAGTGACTGTGCGCCCCATTGCTGGCACACGACCACGTGGTAAAAATAACGCTGAAGATATCGCCCTTGAAGAAGAGCTACTCGCTGACCCTAAAGAGCTGGCTGAACACTTGATGCTCATTGATTTAGGCCGTAATGATGCAGGGCGTGTCTCTGAAATTGGCTCAGTAGAACTGACCGATAAAATGATTGTTGAGCGTTATTCACACGTGATGCACATTGTCTCTAATGTCACCGGGAAATTACAACAAGGCAAAGATGCCTTTGATGTCTTAAAAGCAACCTTTCCAGCTGGAACCGTAAGCGGCGCGCCTAAAATTAGAGCCATGGAAATCATTGATGAATTAGAACCCGTTAAACGCGGCGTTTATTCCGGTGCTGTAGGCTACATTTCATGGTCGGGCAATTTAGATACCGCCATTGCAATTCGTACTGCAGTGATTAAAGACAAAACCTTACATATACAAGCGGGAGCAGGCATTGTTTATGATTCTGTCCCTAGAAATGAATGGGATGAAACCATGAACAAAGGACGCGCTGTTTTTCGTGCTGTCGCAATGGCCGAAGCTGGATTAGATGGAGATCGCTCATGAGCGCATGTAAAGTCATCATGGTCGATAACTATGATTCATTCACTTATAACTTAGTCCAGTATTTTGGCGAATTAGGCGCAGATGTCACCGTCATGCGTAATGATGAGTTTAGCGTCGCAGATATCGAAGCCTTTAACCCCGATAAAATTGTCATCTCTCCAGGACCTTGTACACCTAAAGAAGCAGGAATTTCTGTTGAGACTATTTTAAATTTTGCCGGTAAAAAACCAATTTTAGGGGTTTGCTTAGGACACCAAAGCATCGGCCATGCCTTTGGTGGCAATATTACCCATGCAAAGCAAATCATGCACGGCAAAGTCTCCCCTGTTTATCATAAAGACCAAGGTGTTTTTAAAGGTTTAAATAACCCTTTTACCGCAACACGCTACCACTCTTTGGTCATTGATCAAGCGACATTGCCTGATTGCTTGGAAGTGACCGCTTGGACGGAAGATGAGCAAGGTAATATTGATGAAATCATGGGCGTACGTCATAAAACTTTAGCTATTGAAGGCGTACAGTTCCACCCAGAGTCTATTTTGACCGAACATGGGCATGATATGTTGCGTAATTTTTTAGAGCGTTAAGTAAAGCTAATGCCTGTTATCTTTAGATATCAAGGCTATCGTTTTTTCTTTTTCTCAAATGAAGGCGACCCTTTAGAGGCTTGTCACATTCATATTAGAAAAGGCGGGGCAGTTGCTAAATTCTGGTTAAAGCCAAAAATACAACTCGCTCAAACTTACGACATGTCACCAATTGAATTACGAAAACTAATGAAGCTAGTAGAACAAAATCAAACATTAATTGAGGAGAAGTGGGATGAATATTTTAGCTTATAAGCCATTAGCCAAAAATATTGAATTTGATTCTGACATGATGTGGGTAGAACTTATTGACGGCCGCAAACTGGGCGTCCCCCTTGCTTATTTTCCACGCTTGCTGAATGCTTCTGTACAACAATGCCTACAATATGAAATTAGCGGTGGAGGTAGCGGTATACACTGGGACGCGCTTGATGAAGACATTAGTGTTGAAGGTTTGCTTCTCGGCATAGGCGACTCTACAGAGCATTCACTCACACAAGCTGCATAACTCCCCTTTATGAACATACAATCCACACTACAAACTGTACTCGAACACAAAAACTTAAACCGTGATGTTATGCGTGATGTTATGCGCAGTATTTTGGCGGGCGAAGCAACTCCTTCGCAAATTGCAGGCTTTTTAATTGCTTTACGTTGTAAGGGTGAATCTGTTGATGAGCTCATTGCTGCCACGGAAGTGATGCGAGAACTCGTTAACCCTGTGCCTATTACTGGTCAACATATTATTGATACCTGCGGTACAGGCGGTGATGGCGCGAATACTTTTAACATTTCTACAACATGCGCTTTTGTTGTTGCAGCAGCAGGTGGTACCGTTGCTAAACACGGCAATCGCTCTGTTTCCAGCAGCTCAGGCAGTGCTGATGTTTTAGAAGCAGCAGGGGTTGATTTAAACCTTTCTGCCGAACAAGTTGTGCAGTGCGTTAATAAAATTGGTGTCGGCTTTTTATTTGCACAAAAACATCATGGCGCAATGAAGCACGTTGCTGCTCCGCGCAAAGAAATGGGGGTACGCACTCTATTCAACTTATTAGGACCTTTAGCCAATCCCGCAGGGGCAAAAAACCAGCTTATTGGTGTTTTTGATAAGCACTGGCTGATGCCTATGGCTGAAACACTCAAAGCATTAGGCAGCGATCACGTATTAATGGTTAATGCCGATGATGGCCTAGATGAACTAAGCATTGCTTGCGAATCTAGCATCGTTGAATTAAAAAATGGCAAACTGACTAGCTATCGCATTAACCCTGAACAATTTGGCTTAAAACGCGCAAGCTTAGATAGCTTAGCCGTTAATAATGCACAAGATAGCTTACAAATACTCTGCTCTGTTTTAGATAACCAAGCAGGCCCTGCATTAGATATTGTTATACTCAATGCCGGCGCTGCTATTTATGCCGCAGACCTTGTTGATAGCTTTGCAGCAGGTATACAAAAAGCACAAGAGGTAATTGCTTCTGGTGCAGCAAAAGAAAAATTTCAAGCGCTTATAGCTTTTAAAGCGCATTCATAATCTACAAAATCCCCTTATGACTGATACTCCTGATATTTTAAAAAAGATCCTCGCTAAAAAAGAGGAAGAAGTGGCTAAACGCAAACTCCGCATGTCGATTGCTGATTTATCTGGCATCATTAGCGAAACAGAAGCACCTCGTGGTTTTGCTGTCGCTTTACAAGAAAAAGCACTGAGTAAGAAACCCGCCATTATTGCTGAAATCAAAAAAGCATCACCCAGCAAAGGCGTGATTCGTGAAAATTTCAAGCCCACTGAAATTGCCTTAGATTACGCGATGAATGGCGCTACCTGCCTCTCTGTTTTAACCGATAAAGAGTTTTTCCAAGGCGGTGAAGCTAACCTACAAATGGCGCGCCAATCTTGCCCGCTACCGGTATTGCGTAAAGACTTCATGATCGACCCATACCAAATTCATGAATCTCGCGCACTGGGTGCTGATGCTATTTTACTGATTGTTGCAGCGCTCTCTGACACACAAATGCATGAACTCGCCGCAACAACAAAAGAGCTAGGCATGGATATTTTAGTGGAAGTGCATGATGCAGCAGAAATGGAACGAGCATTAGCACTCGACACGCCATTAATGGGCATTAATAACCGCGATTTACGCAGTTTTGATACTTCACTACAAACAACATTAGATTTAAAAGCAATGGTGCCTTCTGATCGACTAGTGATTACTGAAAGCGGCATCCATACACAAGAAGATGTGCAATTAATGCTAGATAATGACGTTTATACGTTTTTAGTCGGCGAAGCTTTTATGCGCGTTGAAAAATCTGGCGCAAAAATGCGTGAGTTGTTTAGCTTATAGCTCGTGTACAGGCTATAGCAACATAAGAAAATGATGTGGTTACACTATTTAGGACACAAAAACTAAAGTTTAAACCCTAAATATAGAGCCCCTAAAATGACTAAGAAAAAGCTACATACACATCCGAATTTAAAGAATCTGCTGTTAAGTTAGTATCCGATTCTGACGAAGCGATCTCTAAAATTGCTAAAAAATTGGGCATCAATACCAACACTCTTTATACTTGGGTTCATAACGCATCATAATCCAAGGAGACTAACAGCGTGGCTAAACAAGAAAACAATGAAGATGAAATAAAACGCTTGAAAAAACAAGTTCTTAGATTAACTCAGGAGCGTGATATTTAAAAAAAGGCAGCGGCGTACTTTGCGCAGGAAATCGTGTGAAGTACGCCTGGATTAATCAACATAGCGCTGACTTTTCTGTCTATTTAATGTGTAAAACCTTAGAGGTTTGTCGTAGCGCTTTCTATGCGTGGAAAAAAGCGCCAACAACAGCCAAGGCAAAGAAAGACAAGGCCTTAACAAACGTGATTAAAACGAGCTTTGATGAAGGGCGTAGATGCTATGGTACCCGTCGCATACAGCAAGATTTAATAGCGCAAGAATGACCGTAAATCGCCGGCGTATTGGTCGCTTAATGAAGGAAGAAGGGTTGCGCGTTAAAACAAAGCGAAAATTTAAAGCCACAACCTATTCGGATCATGATGACCCTATTGCCCCTAACCTGCTCAATCGAGCGTTTACAGTCGATAAACCAGATACGTGCTATGTCGGTGACATTACTTATATTACGACAAGAGAGGGCTGGTTATACCTTGCGACCGTCATCGATTTATATTCACGTCGCGTCGTTGGCTGGTCCATGGCTGATAATATGAGAACGCCCCTCATAAATGATGCATTATCCATGGCACTTAACCAAAGAAAACCTAAGGCTAATTTACTCTAGCACAGTGATAGAGGCAGCCAATATGCCTCAGAAAGCCACCGTTCGCTACTTGCGGCTAATGGCATTACACAAAGCATGAGTCGTAAAGGTTGTGTTGGGATAATGCTGTTGCTGAAAGTTTTTTCCACAGCCTAAAGACAGAGCTGGTGCATCATTGTGACTTTTCAACACGGGCTGAGGCGAAGCAAGAAATCTTTGAATATATTGAGGTTTTTTATAATCGTAAACGACGTCATTCAGCTAATGATTATAACTCACCAGCTGATTACGAAATGTTGCCAAAAGCAGCATAATTTTGTGTCCATAAAAGTGTTGACACATCACTACCGGGCTTGTCCAACAAACGGTTCAGATTGTGGTTCGTTCCTCACACAATCCAAGCTTGTTCGTTAGCCTCTTGATTTACAATAAACTTTACAGAAATCACTAATGTACCTCATCCCATTCTGGTACATTTGTACTTTTTTCTACTGAATCCAGTATTTTACGAACTTTTGTTTTTAGAGAAGAAATGTCTTTTTTTGCAATTCTCTTTTCTAATGCTGAGAGAACTTCTATCTGGCTAATTTGTGTTGTAAGCAAATAGTTAGCCAGATTGTTCATTGATACACCTTGTAGGTGAGCTTCATTTTCTAATCGCGCTTTTAGATCAACAGGAATTCTTAAAGTTACTACCTGTGTTTTATTCATGGCTATTTCTCCACATTTGGTAAAAATCCTTTGGCGTTATAACTTTGAATCCAAAACCTTTTAATTCCCCACTGTTAAAATCACGTATATTTGAAGTAATCAAATAGTTAGTGTTACTGGCAAATGCACACTCAACAAAGAGGTTATCTTCTTCATCCCTCAAGTTTGGTCGAAGCCTGTAATATATATTTTGTTTTTGTGCGAGAAGAGCGAGTAAATCAAGCACATTCTCGATTTCTTCTGGTTTTAATCTTGTGAGTTTAAGAATTTTCTCTCTTTTTAATACATCATCGTACTCAAGTAATACTTGTGTCGATAAAGCAAGGTTAATCGTCTCATTTATAACGAGACTTAAAATCTGGTGTGATGCACCAGACTGGCTAATAAGTGCAGCTAATAAAACATTTGTATCCATTGTCACAATCATGCACTGATGATAGTACATATGAATACAAAAGGCTATTATTCAGTTCATTTTTTTAGGCTAACGACAAGCTCAGCAGACGCAGGCAGACGA
>JAQRMR010000002.1 GCA_028599115.1 Methyloprofundus sp. | reverse complement strand
ACGCCCTTTGAGGCTGTTCAATGTTGGTATAGAATAAATCCAGAAATCTTTATAAAATCCCCCGATATGTTTCGAGCTGACCTTTTAAAAATCACGGTACAACGTGGTGAAACCTAACATTGCTTTAAATAGCTATTGAAAAAGCTTGGCTGCGTTTCGTCTTGAATACTAGCCCAAAAAATATTTTCATTATTTTTAGTATTAACGTCTGCTTTTTTTGACTTATTTTTAGAGAAGTAAAAATCGCCTAAAATGACCCCAGACTGCCATGGCAGTTGCTTTTTAGACGACTCATTGAATACTTTATTCGCTGTTATTTTAAAAACTTTTTCGACAGGCTCGTGCGATTGATCTATCGCTTGCAACAAATGCTGGGTAAACAAACCATTTCTGCCTACCCCATCAGCTGCCACATCACCTGGTGAAGTTGCATAAAGAATTAATGAACCTTTCGGTGGGTCAATCCTGGCTAAGCCTTTACTGGCAGAGCGAAAACTTCTTGCATAAGGGTTATTGCGACAGGCATCTAAGATAATCAAATTTAAATTATTACCTGAAGCCTCCATGCCGCCCATGACTCGTCCTGAGTCAACGCCTTCATAAGGCACATCCGATTCACTTTGAATATTTGCGCCAATAGGAATTAAAAAGTTATGCCCGTCCACTTCTATTCCATGCCCAGCAAAAAAGAACAGTCCCATGGAGCCTTTTTCTGTTAATTGCTGAGTAAACTGAGTAATACTCGACTTCATTTCACGCTGCGTTGCATTGGTTAAAGTACTTACAGTGAAGCCTTTTTTCTTTAGCAAAGCTGACATGTCCTGCGCGTCATTTACCGGGTTTCTCAAATTGCCAATTTCATTTCCATACTGACTATTACCGATAATTAAAGCATAGCGCTTTGCATACGCTGTTGTGGTAGAAAAAAATAGGACGCATGAGATAAGCAATAAAAATCGACGCATTAGTAAAGTATCTCTCTATAGGAATTTAAGTACTTAGTTTTTGTGCGGACATTTTAACAGATTAAATGCTCTCACTTGACAGTTATATAGCGCATCAATAAAAAAATATAAACCCCCTTCAGGTAAACCTGAAGGGAATACTAGTTTATTCAGCTACGCAACCAACAGCCGCTAGCTTCGTTTGTAATTCACCTTTATTATATAAATCCATAATAATATCGCAGCCACCGACTAACTCATTATCAATATATAACTGCGGATAAGTTGGCCACTGTGAGTATTCTTTTAGTGCTTCACGTAATTCTTGATCTTCAAAAATATTAAATGATGCAAATTGTGCATTACAAGCGCGCATCACTTGCGCAACTTGCCCAGAAAACCCACACTGAGGGAAATCCGGAGTCCCCTTCATAAATAACACAACCTTATGGCTCGATAACTGCTCTTTAATTCTCTCTACAACATCCATAATATTCACCTTTCTCGACAACTTAAAAATAAAAACCTAGTAATTTTATCAAGATTTATCTAACAAACAAGCTATTGCTATAAATTCATTTTTTTCTTGCTCATTAAATATTACCTCCCTTATAATCAGCGCTTTTTTCAAAAAGAGTTTAGGGGGCTTTCTCCTTATTTCTATGACTAGTCATATCATGCCTACCTATGGGCGCTTACCCGTTACTTTCACTAAAGGTGAAGGCGCGTGGTTATGGGACCAAAACAATACTCGTTACCTAGATGCTTTATCTGGCATTGCTGTTTGCAATTTAGGCCACGCACACCCTGCGATTCATGCCGCCATCTGCAAACAAAGCCAAACTTTATTACACACTTCTAATTTATACGGCATAGAACCCCAAGAACAATTAGCGACAAAGCTTTGCCAATTAAGCGACATGGACAATGCTTTTTTTTGCAATTCGGGTGCCGAAGCGAATGAAGCAGCTATTAAAATAGCACGCCTTTATGGCCATGAAAAAGGTATAGAAAGCCCTGCTATTTTGGTAATGAAGCAAAGCTTTCATGGCCGTACCATGGGCACTCTATCTGCTACAGGCAACCCAAAAGTACAAGATGGTTTTACACCTTTATTAGGAGGCTTTATTCATGTTGATTTTAATGATATTGACGCAATAAAAGACGCATTAAAGCAACACAACAACATTGCAGCTATCTTTTTGGAACCAATCCAAGGTGAAGGCGGCGTGCACATTCCAGCAGCCAGTTATTTAAATGAAGTCCGTGCCGTATGTGACCAAAATGATCTGTTAATGATGGTCGATGAAGTTCAAACAGGTATCGCCAGAACAGGTGCTTGGTTTGCATTTCAACACAACAATATTACTCCTGATGTTTGCACGCTCGCTAAAGCACTAGGCAATGGCGTACCTATCGGCGCTTGTTTAGCTAAGGGGAAAGCATCCACTCTATTAACAGCAGGCAAGCATGGCTCTACTTTTGGTGGCAATTTTCTTGCAAGCAGTGCAGCATTAGCTGTTGTAAAAACCATTGAAGATGAGAATATTTGCCAACAAGCCTTAGAGAAAGGCTTACTTATCAAGAATAAATTAGCGACTGCTTTAAAAAACAATCAACATCTCATTGAAATCCGCAACAAAGGAATGATGATTGGCATAGAACTAGACACGCCATGCATCAACCTTGTTCAACTCGCTTTAGAAGCTGGGCTGCTAATTAATGTCACTAACAACTCAACTATTCGTCTATTACCCCCACTTATTATAGATAATAAGCAAATAGACTTACTCGTTGCTACCTTAGTTACACTTATCAACCAGAACATACAATAATAAAAATAATAAAATGAAACCTAGACACTTTATCAGCTTACTAGACCTTTCTAGTGATGAATTTCGCGCTTTAATCCAGCGCGCAATTGAGCTAAAAAACAACCGAAACCCAGACTTTACTCCGTTAAAAGGGCAAGTTTTAGCGATGATTTTTGAAAAATCATCAACCAGAACCCGCATCTCTTTTGAAACAGGCATGACACATTTTGGTGGCAGCTCAATATTCTTATCACCACGGGACACCCAATTAGGCCGAGGTGAACCCATCCGCGACAGCGCTAAAGTCATTTCTAGCATGGTAGATGCCATTATGCTGCGCACTAACGACCACGCAACCGTGGCAGAATTCGCGGAGCACTCCAGCGTGCCAGTGATTAATGGCTTAACTGATTTATTACACCCGTGCCAATTGCTTGCTGACATGCAAACGTATTTTGAGCATCGTGGTGACATCAAGGGAAAAACTGTTACTTGGATTGGTGATGGCAATAATATGTGTCACTCTTATATTAATGCTGCCATCCGTTTAGGTTTCAAGTTGAATATTGCCAGCCCAGAAGGCTACCTACCTGATGCAGAGATAGTAAAATCAGCCGGCGATCGCGTCAAATTATTTAGCACAACTTTAGCTGCATCAGAAAAATCTGACCTAATTGTTACTGATGTCTGGGCAAGCATGGGACAAGAAGAGGAACAGCAATTACGAGAAATTGCTTTCAAAGACTTCCAAGTCACACAAGCTTTGATGGATGTTGCCAACCCAGACGCTTTATTTATGCACTGCTTACCTGCCCACCGCGGCGAAGAAGTAACAGCAGAAGTTATTGATGGTAAGCAAAGTGTTATTTTTAATGAAGCAGAAAATAGACTGCACGCACAAAAAGCGCTGTTAGAATTGCTAATGTGTGCATAACTTCGTAAACTGGTTCCATTAATTCACTTACGCTTACTAATACGTAACTTCTCATTATCCACAGGATCGAACTCCTGCGTTCCAGTGCCCGTTGATAATGAGAAGTTACACTAATACTCTGTAAGCTTATGAATTGTAAATACCTTCGTTATCAATTATCAATTAGGATTTTTTGTGAAATATCTTGCTTATCTTCTTTTCGCATTACTCAGCAGTAATATTGCTTTGGCAAAATCAGTTTATGTCACTGATACAATGAAATATACATTACGTAGCGGTGCAAGTAGCTCACACAAAGTTCTTCGTATGCTACCTAGCGGTACTCGTCTTAAGTTATTAGAAACAAACAAAGACAATGGCTACAGCAAAGTAGAAACAAACTCCGGTGTTGTCGGCTATATTCCAAGCCGTTTTACATTAAAGCAACCTATTGGCCGCTGGTTTTTAGAAAGAGCGAATAAAAAAATCGAAACGATAACAGCCGAAAACAAACAATTAAAAGCTGATTTATCTAGCGTACAATCGGATAATAAAAGTTCACTTTCTAGCAATCAATCACTAGAAAAAGAACGTAACCAGCTCGATAAAGAGTTAAATAATTTACGCAAAACAGCCTCTAATGCAATCCAATTACAACGCCAACGCAATGAATTACAAGAACGTGTTGTCCATGTTGAACGCGAGTTACAACAACTTAAACGTAAAAACCAAGCTTTAGAAGATAGCTCTAACCAAGACTGGTTTTTATACGGCGGCATCCTTTCTTTTCTCGGTATTTTCTTTGGTCTCTTAATTCCGAAAATACGCTGGCAACGTAGAGCACAAAGTAACTGGGATACATTCTAAAGCCTCACCCTACTCCTCCCCTAATTCACTTTAGGGGAACCCTCTTTTATTTCAAGAAACAACAAAAATCATGGCAAACGATAAAAATACCCGACCTTTTTCATCACAAGTTGTAGATGGCATGGAGCGCGCACCTAGCCGCGCAATGTTACACGCAGTTGGTTTTACTAATGATGATTTCAAAAAACCACAAATAGGTATCGCCTCTACATGGAGTATGGTGACACCTTGTAATATGCACATCAACAAGCTAGCGGATGATGCAGCTGCAGGTGTTAATGCTGCAAATGGTAAAGCCGTTGTTTTTAATACCATTACCATTTCTGACGGTATCTCTATGGGAACCGAAGGAATGAAATATTCATTAGTTTCTCGTGAAGTCATCGCCGACTCAATTGAGACAGTGGTTGGTTGCCAAGGGTTTGATGGTGTACTAGCAATTGGTGGCTGTGATAAAAACATGCCAGGTTGCATGATTGGTATTTCACGCTTAGACCGCCCTGCTATTTTTGTTTATGGCGGAACAATTCTTCCAGGTTGTCATAAAGAGAAAAAATTAGATGTTGTTTCAGTTTTTGAAGCTGTAGGCGCACGCGCTAACAACCTAATTGATGATGCAGAATTAGCAGCCATTGAGGAAAAAGCGATTCCAGGTGCAGGCTCTTGTGGTGGTATGTATACCGCAAATACCATGGCATCAGCCATTGAAGCACTCGGTATGAGTATGCCAGGTAGCTCAGCCCAAGCAGCAATCTCCGATGAAAAACGTCAGGATTGTGAGCGAGCAGGTGCAGCCCTTTTAGAGTTAATCGCTAATGATACAAAACCTAGCGATATTATGACTAAAAAGTCATTTGAAAATGCCATCACCGTGATTATTGCTTTAGGTGGATCAACTAACGCAGTATTACACATGCTAGCCATGGCCAATGCTGCTAAAGTTGATTTAAAACTAGAAGATTTCACGCGCATTGGCGCTAAGGTTCCAATGGTTGCAGATTTAAAGCCAAGCGGCCGCTACCAAATGGCTGAATTAATTGAAATCGGTGGTATTCAGCCGCTAATGAAGATTTTACTTGAGCGCGGACTGTTACATGGAGATTGCTTAACAGTCACTGGTAAAACTTTGGCAGAAAATCTAGCTTCGGTTAAACCTTACCCGATTGACCAAGATATGATCTTACCCCTTGATCACCCCATCAAAAAAGACAGCCATTTAGTTATCTTGCACGGTAACTTAGCTGCTGAAGGCTCTGTTGCTAAAATCACCGGCAAAGAAGGTTTACACTTTACTGGCACAGCAAAAGTTTATGATGCTGAAGAAGAAGCACTACAAGGCATCCTAAATGGCGATATTGTTAAAGGTGATGTCATTGTTATTCGTTACGAAGGGCCACAAGGTGGGCCAGGAATGCGTGAAATGCTATCTCCTACTTCAGCTATTATGGGAAAAGGTTTAGGCAAAGATGTTGCCTTAGTAACTGACGGACGTTTTTCTGGTGGAACACATGGTTTTGTTGTGGGGCATATTACACCAGAAGCTCATGTTGGTGGCCCTTTAGCTATCGTAAACAATGGCGACAAAATCACTATTGATGCTGAAGCAAAAATACTGACCTTGCATGTAGATGAGCCTGAAATTGCAGCTCGTTTAGAAAAATGGCAACAACCTGCACCTAAATACACACGCGGTGTATTAGCTAAATACGCTAAATTAGTTAGCTCTGCATCAACTGGTGCAGTAACGGATAACTAAAACCACACTCATTAAGAGCATAGAAATATTAATTACCCTAATTTCTATGCTCTTATTATACGAATTCAGGTAATCTAAATTCTTTTCTCACTATTAATCAATACCACCTAAAAATGATAACTCAACTCCATTCTAAAGTGGCTATCTTGTCGTAAAAAATACGCTGGATCTTTTGGGCTTGCCCCATTAAAAAATCTCGCTTCCACCTCAAATCTAAAGCTTTCAAAAAATCGTCGGCTGGCTTCTATATTATAGAACTGTGCTTGGGTTACTCTATCAATCATCACACCCGCTAATAATTGGCTATCTTGAATGTCATTTAAAGCAAAGCGCGCACCGACAAAAAAATCATCCTGAGTTAAATTAGGTGCTGTATTACCACGACTATCATATAAATACTCTGATAATAAACCGATGTCGATACCACTGCTCATGATATTAAAAAAAGTATACTCAAAACCTACGGTACTAGCGAAAGCTGTTTCAGTATCGCTCACACGAACGATCGCTTCCCACTTTAAAAGCAAGCTATCTAAAGTCGCTTGAATATCTAGCCCTGTTTGATTAATATTTTGATAATATGGAATTAAATTAACAGCGCCATTATCAGCTTGTTTTAATAAAAAGACCGGATCACGGCTAGTGCCATAAAAGTGAGATAAGCCCATATCCCAATCTCCCATTGAATGGGACCAGCGTATTGCATAGGCCACCTCTCGTTGAAAACCATTTTTATCATACTCAGCCAAATTCCCACTAACGGCAGGCTCTGGACGTAAACGCCCTTCTTCTCCTGTAAAAGTACGCTCTCTAAACCAAGGCAATATAAACAAGTCAACCGTACCCCAGTCTTGGATTAAAGCTAAATTAATCATCGGCTGGCCTAACTTATCTTCCCCATCACTATTTTCGACAGTATCCCGCTGGTTAATGACATCAACAAGGTGATTAGACTCTGTAACTCCCCAAAAAACCTTACGGATACCTAAGCGCAATTCCCAGGCTTCTGCTGCTTTTAGCCAAGTTAACTCCCGTATATCAAAGTGAGTACGATGGCTATCGTGTTGCGAACCTCTAAAATAAGGGACGAAAGCAAAACTTTGTGATCCATTATCCCATTCATGATAAAGCTCGGCTTCGATTACACCTGAAATATAATGCTGATGCTGCTCTTTATATAGCGGCTCCTCAATAAAAGCGAGGCTCTCTAAACCCACATAACCCGATATTTCCCATGCATTTGCAACAGAAGAATAACTGATCCCTAAAAATAAAAGAAAGGGGGAGATAATGCAGACTCTTAATCTGCATAAAGTCATTATTAGCGTGACCGTTTCAAGCTATTTTTGTCAAACTGACGCGCAGTTAAGCCACTTGAAAATTTATAGTTATGCCAAAATAATTGCGTACTTTTCCCAGTTACATAATTTTTCATCAGCATACTATCAGCACGCCAGTACTTATCTAAATACTGCTGATAATCATTAAATGTCTGAGTTTTTAATAAAGTATTTTTACGGTCATAATAATCAATTTTCATGGGAATATAGCGCAGTTTATCAACCCAAACAATCGTGCGTACATAACCAGAATACTCATATTGCGGTTTATTTTCGATAACAAAGCAATCAATACTGTCTAGTAACTCATCCTTTAAATAAGTATAAGTGTATTTTTCTAATTCAAATGAACTTAAATCTTCGAAAGCAATTTCACTACCTAAAAATGGCCCTGACTTATTACTTGATGAAATGCGTTTCACTCTTTTTAAAGCCGGTAAATACAACCATTGCTCATCGGCATCTAAAGCATGGGTAAAACTTAAAAAAGCAGTCCCTTTAACATCTCTAGGACTATTAAAAACACTTAAACTTTTATCCCCATCTTCTTCAATTTCGAGAACTTTCATCGCTAATTTGCGCCGGTGTTCATCCCCATTCTTATTAGTAAGCACCATTTCTAAATCAGCCGTCATATCCAGCCAACCGGTATTACGCAACTTAACTTCTTGCATAATTTCTAAGCCAGTTTGTGTTTCTGCCATTCCGACAGAAGAAAGCAGTGCTAAACAGAGACTCACTATTATTTTATTCATTCTTTTTTCCTAAAACTAAAATATTACTTATCGGATTTTTTATCTTTATCTAAAGCCATCAAAATCGGTGGTAAAAATAAAAAGTCCATCCACAATGCGACTGCAATTGTAATGGCTGTCATCAAGCCCATTCCACTGTTCATTTGAAAACTAGATTGCGCCAATACAATAAAACCACAAACTAAAACTAATGATGTCACCCATAAGGCAACGCCAACGGTCGAAAAAGCATACCTGACAGCTTCTTCTGAAGATAGACCTTGCTCAATTCTTGCACGCCGATATTTGCTAATAAAATGTACCGTATCATCCACAACAATTCCCAATGTCATTCCTGTGACAACGGATAAGCCTAAACCCACACGACCATCCACTAATCCCCAAATACCAAATGCCACACCCGCTGGAATTAAATTAGGAATCAAACTAATTAAACCTAATTTCCATGAGCGAAAAGCAGCAATCAGTATAAAAGAAATTAATACTAGTGCCACTAAAGAACCCGCTAGCATACGTACAATATTTCTTTGGCCTATATGAGAAAACATCAAAACAGGGCTAGCCGCATTGACTGTATATTCATTTAAATTAACGGCAATCCAATCTAAAATTCGCCCTTCTACAGCTAACATTTCATTGGTACTTAAGTTTCTTAGGCTCAAAATAATGCGGATACCCGATTTATCAATATTAATCTGGTCATTTAAGTCTAAGCCATAAGGCAAAGACATTTCATAAAGTAATAAATATTGTGCCGCTAACTCACGTTCTTCTGGCAGTTTATACCATTCCGTTTGGTCAGCATGCATATTCATATTAAGTCTTTTAAAGGTGTCACTAATGCTATTGACATGCACCACTTCTGGCTGACGTTCTAACCACTGCTTGAACGTTCCCATTTTTTGCAAAAATTTAGGTTCGCTAATACCACCAGCTTCCTGAGTATCAATAGAAAATTCGATATTATAAATACCACCCAAGTTTTTATTAAGAAAGTCACTGGCTCGTCTAAACTCAATCGTTTCATCAAAATACTTGACAAATTCATCATTAATTTCATTATTTGGAATAAAGCTCATTAATAGCAAAGCAATAACACCGTTCGCAACTAAAAGAGTTTTTCGCTTGTTAATAACAAAATTAGCAAGCCACTGCATTTGTTTGCCATTTTCATTGGCTTTCGCTTTAGTTCTAACTGGCATAATTATCATTAGTGCTGGCAATAATATCACGGACAATATAAAAGCAAAAAACACCCCTAAAGCAACAATGTTACCTAAATCTCTAAAAGGTGGGGCATCACTAAAGTTAAGGCTCAAAAACCCAATAGCCGTTGTTGCACTAGTTAAAAAGATAGGCTGAAAATTAATGCGTAAACTCTCTTGCATTGCTTGTTTTTTCTCATGCCCTAAACGCATATTATGTAAAAAGGTAACTAATAAGTGCACACAATCAGCCACAGCCATGGTTAAAATAATAGTGGGAGCACCTGCTGAGGTAGGCGTTAATTTAACACCTAAATAAATACTGATACCTAATGCGGCAACTATTGAAAATACAATCAATACCACCACAGAAATTGTCGCACTAAAAGACCTAAAGCAAAGAAGTAAGACCAATAAAACAATACCATACATAATAGGCAATAAAGAGGCGTTATCTTTTAATGATGCTTCGCCAAAAGCGTTATTCATCATAACAACACCACTTAAATGTAGCTTAATATTAGGGTATTTAATGGCGAATTCTTTTGTTAACTGCCTGACCTCTTCTGCAATCTCCATTGCTTCCATCGGGTTGCTGCCAGGAAGTTGCATCGTCACATTAATAGCTGCAACATGACCTGTTAATGAAATAAGGCGGTTTCTCAATAATGGTTCATTTAAGGCAACCTTTTTTACCTGTTGTATTTGTGCATCACTCATTTTCAATGGGTGTCTAACTAGGTCATCCACATTTAAATCATCTTCAACCGCAATAGTGTGCTGAAAATTAGTAATGGAATCGACACGGCTAGAATAGGGTAACTGCCACGCAAGCTTGGTGAGCTCAGTAATAACGTGTAAGTTTTCTGCTGTAAAAATATCCCCATTTCTAGGCTCTATTGCTATCATGACATTGTCACTTTTACTATAGGTCTTCTGTAGTGCATCAAAAGCTAATAATTGTGGATTATCCTCACTGAAATACACTCGGTAATTATTAGTAAACTCTAAACTTCTTAACCCTGATGCGCTCCCTGCTATGACTATTAATACAATCAATAAAACTCGCCACGGATGGTTAACAACAAACGCCCCTAAGCGAGAGATAATTGATGTTTTATGCATGTTTATTCCCTAAAGATTTAAGTTTAAAAAGCTACCCTTTAATAACTGCTATTATAATAACAATCCCCAAAATAGTGCAGCCTGTTTAATGTTAAAATAAACCATTACTAACTAACATACAAGATACCGTGCCCAAAAAAATTCACCGTATTGCTCTAAGTTCTGGCGAACCTGCTGGAATTGGACCTGATTTATGTATTCAACTCGCACAAAATCAACTAGATTGCCAGTTGATTACCCTCGCTGACCCCGAATTACTTAAACAGCGCGCTACACAATTAAACCTCCCTTTAACGGTTCAGCTATTTGACCCAGACAGTGAGGTAACCACGCATACACCTGGCCTGCTTATTGTTTTGCCTTGTTATTTAGCGGAACAATGCACCGCAGGAGAATTAAATAAAGAAAATGCTGCTTACGTTTTAAAGATGATTGAAGTTGCCAGTAAAGGTTGCTTATCAGGCTTATTTTCAGCGATGGTAACGGCTCCTGTGCATAAAGGCATCATCAACGATGCAGGCATTGAGTTTACAGGTCACACAGAATATATTGCTGATATTACCACTGGTCACCCTGTGATGATGCTGGCAACAGAAGGTTTACGTGTTGCATTAGCAACCACACACTTACCTTTATCCCAAGTCAGTTCAGCGATTACCCAATCCAGCCTTTCGACTGTTATTGAATTATTAAATAAGGACTTAAAAAATCGCTTTGGCCTCAAAAATCCAAGCATTTTAGTCTGTGGCTTAAACCCGCATGCAGGTGAAGGCGGTCATTTAGGTCATGAAGAAATTGAAACCATTGAGCCTGTTTTAAAGCGCTGCAAAAAACAAGGTATTAATGTTCAAGGGCCTTTTCCTGCGGACACTTTATTTACCGATAAATACCTAAAAACAGCAGATGCTGTTCTTGCCATGTACCATGACCAAGGGCTGCCGGTTTTAAAATACAAAGGTTTTGGTAACGCCGTTAATATTACCTTAGGTTTACCTATTATTAGAACCTCAGTTGATCACGGAACTGCATTAGATTTAGCGGCAACAGGACAAGCGAATGTTAATAGCTTAGTTTTCGCCTTACAAACAGCCATCGAAATGGCTAATAACTCTTAAATTATCACTATGGCACATAAAGCACGCAAACGTTTTGGGCAGAATTTTTTACATGACCACTATATTATCGATAATATTTTAGGCTCCCTCTCCTACTCTAAGGATCAACACTGGGTAGAAATCGGCCCGGGGCAAGGCGCTTTAACCGAACCTATGTTAGAGAGTGGTGTTTTATTAGATGTAGTCGAGTTAGATCGAGACTTAGTAAAATTTCTAGATTATAAATTTGATAAGTACGATAACTTAACCATTCATAGTTCAGATGCCCTACGTTTTGATTTTTCTAGTCTAGCCGTAAAAAATGAAAAACTGCATATCTTAGGCAACTTACCTTACAACATCTCAACGCCTCTTATGTTCCATTTATTAAGCAATATTCCGCGTATTGCCGATATGACTTTTATGTTACAAAAAGAAGTGGTTGATAGAATCTGCGCTGAACCTGGCAGTAAAAAGTATGGTCGCTTAAGCGTTATGATTCAATATTACTGCCATACTGAACATTTATTTGATGTTCCACCTGAAAGCTTTGACCCCGCGCCTAAAGTGATGTCTTCTATTGTGCGCTTAGAACCATTTTCAGAGCCTCCCGTTCAAATTAACTCAGTCAAATCACTAAATACTGTTGTTACCGCTGCCTTTTCACAGCGACGTAAAACCTTACGTAATTCTTTAAAAAAGTTGATTTTGGAAGAGCACATCACCCAACTAGGTATCGACTCTAAAGTGCGCGCAGAAATAATTTCTCTTGCTGACTTTGCCAAATTAAGTAATTTTATTGATGAAAACCCCTTAGTCATAGAAGAATAAAATGCTTAAATTTACCGCTAACCTAAGCATGCTATTTACCGAGCTTCCTTTAATTGAACGTTTTAAAGCGGCAAAAAACCAAGGGTTTACCGCTGTAGAAATCCAATTCCCCTATGAGCTTGACGCACTGACATTACACAATGAACTTAAGAAACAGCAACTAAAATTAGTTCTTTTTAATGTTTCTGCCGATGACTTACTGCAAGGTGGTGAAGGTTTAGCGGCTGTACCTGAAAAAAAACAACAATTTCAAACTGCTATAGCGGAAACAGTTGAATACGCAAAGATTTTAAAACCCGAGGCAATTAATATCCTCCCTGGGCGCTGTTTTAATAAAGAGAAACTCATATCCTACCAAACTACTTTTAAAGAAAACCTTCAGCTGGCGCTAGCGAGTTTTTCACCCTTAGGCATTAAAACTGTTTTTGAAGCCATCAATACAAACGATATGCCTGGGTTTATCATTCATAATAGCGAGCAAATGCTAGCCATCATGAGTGAAATAAACCACCCTGATTTATTGATGCAATATGATATTTATCACCTTTATAAAATGCATGAAGATCCTGCTAGTTTTATTGCAAGCTATGCAGATAAAATCGGTCATATTCAATTTGCAGATTGTCCAAATAGACATGAGCCAGGAACAGGGGAAATTGATTTTAAGGCAATATTCAATAGCATTGAAAAATCGAACTATACCGGTTGGCTAGGTGCAGAATATAAACCATTACACTCCACTGAGGAGTCTTTTGCGTGGCTAAATAGCTTAGCTAAAGAACTGTAAATAATACCCATTCTAGAATGATCACTCATCCTAGAATTTAGTAAAAGGGATCCTAGCTAATCCCCTTAAGCTTTAAATTAAACTTTAAACTGCCCAACTATCGCCTCTAGCTCACTTGAGAGCCTTGCTAAATCACGACTTGAAGCTAAGGTACTATCTGCCGCATTCACACTTGCATCCGCGATACCACTGATAGTCATTAAGCTTTGTTTAATTTCACCAGTTACCACACTTTGCTGAGAAGCGGACAGCGCTATTTGTGTATTCATATCATTAATCGTAGAAATAGCATCCGTAATAGATGTTAAGGCAAGCCCTGAATTACTAGCTTGCTCAACACTTTGACTAGCAATTTCTTGACTAGAACTCATTGCCACAACAGCACTTTTAGCACCCTTTTGAAGTTTTTCAATCATTGCTTGAATTTCATTCGTCGAAGACTGAGTTCTACTCGCTAAGGTTCGCACCTCATCCGCAACAACAGCAAAACCACGCCCGTGCTCGCCTGCTCGAGCAGCTTCAATTGCTGCATTTAAGGCTAATAAATTAGTTTGCTCAGACACATTACGAATAACTTCCAAAATTCCGCCAATATCTCCCACATTCGTTTCTAGTTGCTGAATAACTGTCGTTGCTTGATCAATTTCACCTGCCAATGAATGAATAGAATTAACAGCACCTGTTACAACTCTATTCCCCTCATTCGCTTGAGTATCTGCAGCAGCAGCTGATGATGCAGCTTGTGATGCATTTTGCGCTACCTCAACAACTGATGAAGACATTTGTGAAATAGCACTTGCCACTTGCTCAGTACTTTCTTTTTGCTGGTGTGCGCTATCCACATTAGATGCAACCGTTGCTGACAACCCATCTGCATGGTTTGCTAAATCTCTTGCATGCTCACTAACACTAGAAATAATGTTCTGTATATTGCCTACAGCCCGGTTAAATTCTTTAGCCATCACTCCAATTTCATCATCTGCAGCCAGTTTAGCTCTATCCTGTAAGTTACCTCGACCAAAAGAGGCAGCAAACCGGCTTAACTCATTAATAGATTTGGTAATTGAATGGGGAATAAATATCGCAAGCCATACTCCTAAAACCAAACCAATGATTAAATTAATCAAAATAATAAAGTTGGCCTGTTTAACATCAGACACCATTATTTCTGCATTACTCGTGATTTGTTGCCATGCCATATTTTCTGCATTCGATGCAGAACTTCTGGCATCACTGGAAATTTGGTCCATTTTTTTAATAATACCTTTCAAAGCATTATCATTCTCTATCCAGCTGTCTGCTGCTTGTTGGTATTTTTTTGTTGCTAATCTTGCGGTTTTAATTTGCTGTAACTCAAGCTTATTTGAGCTTTGTTTTTCTAGTTTTTTATATAATCGCATCAATTTAGGCAGCTCGACCTTCATTAATTTAAAATATTGGCGATCCTGATAAAGGCGCTCTTGCTTTTCATGTTGAATGATTTTATAAGCTAATGATTTTATATTATTAACAATAATGTATTTTTTAACCTTTACATCAAGAGTGCTAGATGGCGCTCCTGTGCTCATTAACTTTTTATATTCATACTCTTGTTTTGCAGCAAAATCATCCGCTTCTTTGATAACGCTATTACCACTAGAAACCATTGTAGCGACAGATTTTTTATTACTTTTTATCGCCTTAACGCCTTGCTCATAAAGCATTCTAAATTCAGAAACATTGGATTTCACTGCTGCCGAATCACTTAATAATGCTTGGTCATCAAAAGTTCTAGCTAACTTATCAATAGCAGCCAAGTCCTTATCCATTTTTGCTAGAATTACTTTTGCTTTTTGATGCGTTTCTTCTTTTCCATGCAATAAATAACGCAATTGCTCAATCGTTGCTTCATAAGCACCTGCATGGACATCAACAGCCATAAACCCAGCAGGTATTTTCCAATCGGTAATCTCATTAATATTATCATTCAAACCTGAAATGTATTTCCACCCCACTCCACCAGAAATAAGTAAAATAATAACTAAACTGGAGAAACTTAATACTAATTTATTGCGAATGCTCATAAAATCCCTGTGACCAAAAAACTAATTTATGCAAAACTTTGATTTATGATCTTATCAGCTTAACTACTTATTTTGTACTAAAAAAACGGTATTATTTACACTAAAAATTCAGAACATAAAGTTGATGAAGTGATGATTTAGGCGCTAGGAAACCAACCGAAAATGAACCATTACTTTTATTTAAAAACAACGACTTACCCCGTCAGTTACTAAACCATTGGGGTAGACAATAACGGAGTAGTTTTATGCGCTATTGGTAATGCAGAACGGGGTGATTTTAGGACATGAAACAACTAAGTATTTATTACGACGCGCAATCACGCGCCTAGCAAACAAAAATACAATAAGTTCGTAATTTAAGACAAGCCAACAAGAGAAAGTTGGCAAAACACAGCGAAATTATGCTGCTTGAACAGGGATTGAATGACTTGTTCTGACCATTTCATTATCATCATTAAAATAAATCAAATTGGGTTCGTATTTTTCTAGTTCTTCTTCACTATAAGTCGCATAAGCGCAAACAATAATATAATCACCAGGACAAACCAAACGCGCAGCTGCACCATTAACAGAGAAAATACCCGAACCATCTTCTGCTCTAATTGCGTAAGTGGTAAAGCGTTCGCCATTATTGACATTGTAAATTTGAATTTGCTCGTATTCTCTAATTCCTGAGTAATCAAGAATTTTGCCATCAATTGCGCACGAACCTTCATAACCTAATTCAGCATGGGTTACGGTTGCTCGGTGTAGTTTTGCTTTAAGCATCGTTGTGTGCATATTAATCTGTCTTATCTATAAAATCTTTAGAACTCGTTATTATAACGAATTAAGGTTTTCATGGGTATTATTTTCAGATTTATTAGCCCGTTCTTAGCAATAGTCTTGAGCTAATTTATATCGTATAAATTACAAGTTTATTTGCAAGTTATCAATCAGCCTTACTTGACCTAACTTAGCAGCAAGCAAGATAACTAACTGCTTATCAGTCTTAGCTGCTGGCTTTAAATCTTCTTGTCGGCAAATAGTAAAATACTCAGGCTCAAACCCTAATTGAGTTAACTTATCACGCGCTTCCTTTTCAATATCTAGGTATTCTGCCTGACCTAATACAAGCTCTTCTTTAGCAATGATAAGTGAAGCATATAGTTGAGCGGCTAAGTTTTTTTGTTCTGCTGTCAAATACCCATTTCGCGAGCTCATTGCAAGCCCATTACTCTCGCGCACAATCGGCACAGGAATAATTTCTATAGGTAAATTTAGGTCTAAAACCATTGCCCGAATAACAGCTAACTGCTGAAAATCCTTCTCACCAAAAAAAGCTTTATTGGGTTGAACGATATTGAATAATTTACTAACAACCGTAGCAACACCATCAAAATGCCCTACCCGTTTAGCTCCACAATAACCCTCTGAAACCCCAGTAACACTCACAGTTGTGAGACTTTTTTTAGGATATATTTCCGTCACTTCAGGCATAAACAAAAGATCAACCTTTAAAGATTCTAACTTTTGCTTATCTTGCGCTTCTGTCCGTGGGTAAGTAGAAAAATCTTCCCCTTCGCCAAACTGAGTCGGGTTAACAAATAAACTCACCACAACGCGGTCAGCTTGTTTTTTAGCCTGAGAAACTAATTGCATGTGGCCTTCATGCAAATTCCCCATCGTGGGCACAAAAGCAATCACATCACCCGCTAATCGCCAGCGATTTAATTGTTCACGTAAATTTAAAATTTTATTAATACATTGCATCTTTATTGGTAACTTTCTTCTAAACTGGGGAATGTGCCTGCTTTAACTTCCTCAACAAAGGCAAGAACGGCATTAAAAATAGACCCTGATTCATGCATAAAGTTTTTCGTAAATTTAGCCTGTTGCCCAAGATTAAGGCCTAACATATCGTATGCAACCAAAACCTGCCCATCACAGTCAATACCAGCACCTATTCCAATAACAGGGATTTTTAATGTCTGGCTAATTTCTTTCGCCAAAGTCGCCGGAATACATTCTAAAATCAATAACTGCGCACCTGCTGCCTCAACCGCAATGGCCTCCTGCAATAACTGCTTAGCTGCCGCCGAACTTTTACCCTGAACTGAATACTTACCCAGCTGATTAATTGACTGCGGTAAAAGCCCTAAATGAGCACAGACCGGGATTCCTTGCTGCACCATAAACTGAATAGTTTCAACTCTAGCGCCTTCCAGCTTAACCATTTGAGCAGTACCCTGCTGAATCAATAAAGCCGCATTTTTTGCTGCCTCCAAATGGCTCGACGTACTCATAAATGGCAAGTCAGCAATAATAAACGCACCGTTATTACCCCGCGAGACTAACTGAGTATGATAGAGCATATCTTGCATCGTCACCGGTAAGGTTGAACTATGTCCCTGCACAACCATGCCTAATGAATCACCCACCAATAAAACATCAACTCCCGCGCGACTAAATAGCGTGGAAAAAGCAGCATCGTAGGCTGTAAGACAGCTTATTTTTTCCCCTGTTTGCTTCATTGCTTGCAAATCTAAAATCGTTTTAGGGGCTTGCTCCAGTGAACCAGCATACTGCGTCATTTAGACATTCTCACTAGCCCATCTAAAGGACACTGAGCAACACAATCACTCAGCAAACCTAGCCCTGGAATGGTTAAATCAGGTGCAATTTCTTGTAAAGGGTATAAAACAAAGGCTCGTACAGCCATACCATAATGCGGCACAATTAAATCAGGCACATCAATAAGTTCAGACCCATACAGCAAGATATCTAAATCTAAAGTTCGCGCACCCCAGCGCTCATCCTTTCTGACCCGTCCTTGATCTAACTCAATTTTTTGCAAATCACGCAACAATGCAATAGCACTTAACTCAGTATTAATCGCCATTACAGCATTCACATAATCAGGCTGATCTTGAGGCCCCATTGGTGGGCTGCGGTATAAACTAGAAAAACCAACCTCCTCAGTCCCGGTTAAAGCAGCAATAGCTAAGCGCGCGGCTTTTAATTGCGCCTGAGGTGTTGCTAAGTTGCTTCCTAAGCCAATATAAGCGACTACCTTAGCCATTGTTATTCCCTTTTGCAGCTGGTTTACGTCTACGCCTGCGTTTTTTTGGATACGTGCCATTTAGATTCGCCACCATTTTATTTCTCTTAGACTCACCTGCTGTTTGAAATTCTGTCCACCATTCAGCCAAGGCTTTATCTGCGCCGCCCGTTTCAGCACGTAACACTAGGAAATCATAAGCAGCTCTAAATTTAGGATGCTCTAAAAGTTTAAAAGCGCGCTTGCCATTTCTATAAGAAAAACGCGGCTGCATTCCCCAAACATCACGCATCGCCATGCCTATATGCTTAGGGAATGCAGTACTTTGAACTTGCTTTGAAATAACCTCGCTAGAGGCATGCTGGTAAGCAATAGATTCAGGCATTCCCTTCGCTAAATTTTTATCCGCAATCCTTAAAACTGAATCCCATAAAAAAGTAGAGATCAAAAAATAAGGAGCAATACTTTTTCCTGACGCAATACGTGCATCCGTATTTTCTAATGCTTTAACAATAAACTGCTTTGGAAAACCCTGGTCTTCAAAGGCTAAACTCTTTTCAGCACCTGGATAAAGGTACTCAAATAAACCGTAATGCCTTAGCATTTCAAACGTTTGCAATGCATTACCCGATAAAAACAATTTAAGCGCTTCATCGTGTAGCCTTGCCGCAGGAATATTGCCTAATAAGTCTGCAATTTGCTTGATAGGCTGGTCGCACTTTGCATCAATAGAAAACCCTAATTTAACCGCAAATCTAACCAAACGAATCATACGCACTGGGTCTTCACGAAAGCGTGTTTCGGGGTCACCAATAAGTTTCATACTTCCTGCGCGGTGGTCATCCATACCCCCCACATAATCAACAATAGAGAAATCTTTAATATTGTAATACAGTGCATTAACCGTAAAATCACGACGCATGACATCTTCTTCAATGGTGCCGTAACTATTATCTCGCAACAATCGCCCATCACTATCAACTTTAGGCGCTGCTTTATCCTTATCACCAGAGCCACGAAAAGTTGCCACTTCGATAATTTCACGTCCAAAAACAACATGTGCCAAACGAAAACGGCGGCCAATTAAACGGCAGTTACGGAAGGCTTTTTTAACTTGTTCCGGCGTTGCATTTGTGGCTACATCAAAATCTTTAGGTTCCCTTCCCAGCAGTATATCCCTAACACAACCACCCACTAAATAAGCTTCATAGCCTTCACTTTTTAAGCGATATAAAACTTTAAGCGCGTGCTCGCTGATTTGCTTACGCGAAACATTATGCTCAGTGCGAGTATAAATTCTAGGTTGCAAATCATTAGATTTTACTACACCCAGCTCTTCAGCTTCGGCACCCTCAGAAACCGGCTGTTTACCAGTAGACTTAGCTATTATTTTTTTTACAAAATTAAAAATTGCTCTCTTCCTTATTAACTATCTATTACCTCAAAGTAAGCATTTACGTAGTTAAACCTGCCTAAGCAAGGACTTGCGGCTTATTTACTTACTAATAGACACTCTTGTTAATGGATAACTTATTACAATGACTCAAATTATATAGTAGAATTGCAGTTTAGAAATTTTATTATTGTACAAATTGCTTGATACTTAGCTATAAAATCAAAAATAACACTACGCTAAGTTATTAAAAATAAACATCAATGGGGGAAGCCATGCTTAAAAAATTTGCTGAAATCTTATTAGACCATCCTTTGTTAGCGAGTATCTTTATTCCTGACTTATTTATTCTTTTATTCCATAAACCACCCTTTTTCTACTCATTTATTATGTTGGGTGCACTAATGGGGTACTGCATGTTTATTGGTCAAAAATTAGCGCTTTTTAAAGCTTAATTGAAAAAACCAACAAACAAAAAACCCGACCTTTCAACCCCTGAAAGGCCGGGTTTTTTTCGATATATCGGCGCAATTTTTTATGATGTTATGCTAATTATTGCATTATTTTTTCTTGCGACCGCTTTACTACTTCCTTTTAATAATGGCGATGCCATACAGGCTCCCGTTCTTTTCCCTCTTTACCTACTCAGTATCAGCTTTATATTTCTAGCTTGGTTTTGGACACATGGCGGACAAACCCTAGGAATGCAGGCTTGGAACCTATACCTAATCAGCGATACAAAAACCAAAATCACTTGGTATCAAGCGCTTACTCGCTTTTTAACTGCCCTCTTTTCTTGGTTAGCACTTGGTTTAGGCATTTTTTGGCGCTTATGGCAAAAAGAAGGCAAAACGTGGCAAGATTTAAATTCGAAATCTAGTATTGTCTTGATAAGAAAAAACAAATCGAGCAAAAAATAACATTCAGCCTATTTTTAGCTTCATTTTTAATTCCTTCGCGTAATCTTTCAAAGCATTAATCACCCCAATATCAACCCCCTCATTCTGCTTGAGTTCTGCTAATTTTTCTTCATATTCTATAAAACCAAGAAAACTAGTTGCACCCTCACCACTCAATCGTGAACAACAGAAATCTAGCCATTTAATGGTTTCTGCAGCCGATAATGTCTCAGGGTAATTGCGCGCCTTATACCTAAAAAACATTTCTGGTAGCCTTTTATCATCTGCCGAAACAACATAATCAGCCAACTGCTCCAGTTTTAACTCTCGAATTTCTTCTGCAACAGCTTTATCACGTGAGGTAAAAAAACCGCCTGCATAAATCATTAAGTCAGGGTCAGTAACTGGTGCGTAATCCGCAGTCATGGTAAAAACATCTTTAAGCTTAGTCAGCAATGAGCTAGATTTTTCAATAAGCTCTATATTTGCCACTGCTTGCTGAACATCAATATTCAACCTTAATGCATCTTCAGGGCGTAATACATTTAAAGGCGCCACAACAGGGCATTTATTAATATGTATGGTTTTCAATGGGATTCGCTCAACACCTTCTGGTAAATCAATTGTTGCAGTAAACAATCGCGTATGAATTTCTTCCGCTGATAGCTGCAGTAATTCATCCGGTGGCACTGATAAATCATAAACAACAACCCCGTTAGTATTGCTTGGGTGCTGACATAAAGGCAATACAACAGCCAAGTACTGCTTATCAGTTCCATACATGCCAGAAACATGAATAACAGGCTTGTAGCTCCCTAACTGCAATAACTGAGAAACAGCTTTTTTACCCCTATTTTCCAGTAAGAACTGAAATAATTTTGGCTGTGTTTGCTTAATTAATTTTGCAAATTCTATCGTTGCATAAACATCAGATAAAGCATCATGCGCGCCAGCATGCTCAATTCCATTTGCAATAGTTAACTGATCTAACCTTAAACTAACCCGCCCTTCTTCGTTAACTGGCCAATTAATTCCATCCGGCCTTAAAGCATACATAGTCCGTACTAAATCAATTAAATCCCAGCGTGAATTTCCCTTCTGCCACTCGCGCGCATAAGGATCATAAAAATTCCTATATAGCAGGTTACGTGTTACCTCATCGTCAAACCGTAAATTATTATAGCCTAGCGCACAAGTGGATGATTTAGACATCTCAGTATGAATTGCCGCAATAAATTCAGCTTCACATACTCCTTTCTCTGCAGCTAACTGTGGCGTTATCCCTGTTACAACACAAGCTTCAGGCTGAGGCAAACTATCATTCGTTAACTGACAATAAACAACCAGCGGTTCACCAATCACATTAAAGTCAAAGTCAGTTCTAACACCGGCAAATTGCACTGCCTTATCACGCCTTGGATCAACCCCAAAAGTTTCATAGTCATGCCAGTAAAAACTTTGCTCAACCATTTTTATTCCCCTAATACCTATTTACAGCTAAAAATCACTACTTAAAGCACTAACGAATCAATACCTTTGTTCGCTAACATATCAGCCTTTTCATTGCCTTCATTACCAGAATGACCTTTAACCCACGACCAATGAATGGTATGTTTTTGTATTGCAGTATCTAAGCGGCGCCATAAATCTTCATTTTTCACGGGCTTTTTAGCCGCTGTCTGCCAGCCGCGTTTTTTCCAGTTACCCATCCACTCCGTTATGCCTTGTAGAACATATTTCGAATCGGTATACAATTTAATCGAGCAGGGTGCAGTCAGCGCTTCTAGTGATTGAATTGCCGCCATTAATTCCATTCTATTATTGGTTGTTTCTTTTTCACCTCCACACAATTCTTTTTCTGCCCCAGCATATTTCAGCCAAGCTCCCCAACCTCCTGGTCCAGGATTTCCACGGCAGGCGCCGTCGGTATAAATTTCAACTATTTTCGTCATATTTCTTATTATGGCTCTTTTGAATGTCAACAGAATCAACAAGCTTAGCCATAGCTAAATCTTGTCGATACTTTTTTTCAGCTTTTAACGGAATAAGTCTATAGCACCGTTTAATGGCTTTTACAGCATAAGCTGCAACAAATAATTCTTGCTTTCTTTTTTTACTATCAGAAATAAAGACCGCTGATTTATCAAAATTAAAACCTGAAGCAATTTCAGTCTCAAAATTTAACAAATTTAACCAATCGGAAATTTTAGTGCGACTTACAAGGCTAGGCAACCAAGGAGCTAATTTCTTTCTATATTTTACATACTGAAGGTTGATATAAATATTCCAAGGATTAAACCCCAAAACAATTAACTTACCTTCGGGCTTCAATACGCGGTCAACATCTCTTAAAAGCTCATGTTTATAAGCTGAAAACTCAAGAATATGAGGAAGAATCACCAAATCAACTGTTTCTGGTTTGAAGGGAAGCGCATGACTTAATGACCTAATTTGCTTTGTTTCATACCACGCAGCCTGTTCGTCATCCACCACATAAAACTGCTCATAAGCGGAACAATCAAGGTACTCATCCTCCCAGCCTAAAGCACCAATTTGTACAATAACTTGCTTACAACTTACTGTGATTGATTGCTTTAAATAAACCGCTTCTTGTTTTTTTAACAGCCTACCTTTAGGCGTGTAAAACCAATCTATTAAAACCTTCCGCTGCATAACCTTTACCTACCTTGCAATTACCTATTTAAAGATACCAGATTGCCAGCAGGATAAAAGCTTTATTTATTTACCAACCAGAACCTAACGCTAAAATAATTATCACGACAGAAATTGTTGCAACATCGGTAACAATACCTTTACACCAATCACGCAGCGTTGTTTTTTCAACAGATGCATAGTATTTTGTTTTGTCCTGCATAATCAATTCTATTCTATTCGTCACTTGATCTTGCATATGAATTCTTGCTTGCATTTTTATTCTCCAGTTTTAAGTATAACTACGCATTTGCCCCACTAAAACCCCTTGAATTTCTACTTGCTCTGGCAAAAATGGCATGGCCGCCATACTTGAGTTAGCAGGAATTAATAAAGTTTCATGCGGATATTGTTCTATGAATTTTAGGGTCGCTTCAGATTTATCAATTAAAGCAACGACAATTTCTCCATTCCTTGCCTCGGAGCGCTGCTCAATAACCACCCAATCTCCATCAAAGATACCTTCATCTATCATAGAGTCCCCCTTTACTTGTAATACGTAACAAGGGTTCTTAGTTTTAATTTGCTCAGGAATAGCGAGATAGCTAACATTCTCTATTGCTTCAATAGGTTTACCTGCTGCTATACGACCCACAAAGGGTAAACCACCGTCTTGATCAAGTAGGGGTTCCTTTGCTTTTTCAGTTAAACGAATACCTGTTTGCTTTCTGTCTATGGGTTCAACTAAGCCTGCCTCAATCAAGGCTTTTATATGCTTATGGAGTGAACCACGAGAAGATAACCCTAACATTAAACACAATTCACTTAGGGTCGGGGGATAAGCGAGTTTCTTTTGGTTTACGAGTAAGAACTCATAAATATCTTGCTGCTTTCTAGTTAACGCTTTCATTCAATCTGTTCTCCTTCTGTTTCTTAAAATAATACCAAGAGAACAAAAGAAGAACAAGTTTTTTTTATCTTTCCACTATCTTACAAAAGCAAGGTACTTATTAAGCACCTTGCTTCACACTACCTGCATCCACTCTCACGCTAGCAATATAAGCATTTACTTACTAGCAAGCTGTCGATAACCAGAATTAAAATAAAGCACAGGGTCACCCTCTTTTATTTGCGTATTTTGAATTTCACCAATCAAAACCCAGTGCGAGCCTGCTTTAACTTTTTCTACTAACGTACACTCCATCCCAACCAGCGCATCATCAAAAACAGGCAACCCTAACGCGCCTTTTTTCCAGGCAACATTTTTAAAGCGCTCTTCCATACTGCTACCACCGGCAAACTCATTAGACACATGCTCTTGCTCAGAAGATAATACGTTAACAGCGAAAGCATCACCCGAAGAAATAATGGCACCCGTTTCTGCTTCACCATTCAAACAAACCAGAATTTGCGGAGGATCCATAGAAACACTGGTAAATGATGTCACAGTCATACCCTGCTCACCTTGCTCAGAATTAGCGGTCACAACAGCTACACCACTTGCCCACATTTTTAATGCATTTTTAAACTCTTGATTATCTATCGACATAACTCACCTCTTTTTACATAAAATTAAATACTTCCATTCACTTTTAGTCATTTAAGCATACTGTATTAGTTAAGGTATAATACTTTATTAAATTAATACACCACTACTATCACTTACTCTGGAGATGATTATGCCCATACAAAAAATGACTGATTTAGATTTAAATGGCAAACGCGTTTTAATCCGTCAAGATCTAAATGTTCCTGTGAAAGATGGCATTATCAGTAGTGATATCCGAATTCAAGCAAGTTTACCCGCTATAGAATTTGCTTTAAAAGCGGGTGCAGCCGTTATCTTAATGTCTCACTTAGGCCGTCCAACTGAAGGTGAGTTTGATTCTTCAGCTTCACTTCAACCTGTTGCAACACGCTTATCTGAGTTACTTAACAAACCTGTTCGTTTAGAAAAAGACTGGATTGATGGCCTTGAAATCAATCCTGGTGAAGTAATTTTATGTGAAAACGTGCGTTTTAATATAGGCGAAAAGAAAAATAGCCCTGAGTTAGGTAAAAAAATGGCCGCTTTATGTGACATTTTTGTTATGGATGCTTTTGGTACGGCACATAGAGCACAAGCTTCAACACACAGCGTGATTGAACATGCTAACGTAGCTTGCGCAGGCCCGTTATTATCAGCAGAATTAGATGCTTTAGGGAAGTCACTTAACCAGCCAGAAAGCCCTGTTGTGGCAATTGTTGGTGGATCTAAAGTTTCAACTAAATTAACCGTCTTAAAAACATTAGCCACAAAAGTTGACCAATTGATTGTTGGTGGCGGTATTGCCAATACCTTTATTGCAGCTGCTGGTTACTCTGTTGGACAATCTTTATATGAAGCAGATTTAATTGATGATGCTAAAGCACTCATCGCGGCAGCTAAAGCAAGCAACTCTGATATTCCTGTCCCTGTTGATGTTGTTTGCGCAAAAGAATTTTCTGAATCTGCCACAGCAACCGTTAAAAAAGTCAGTGAAATTGCTGATGATGACATGGTGCTGGATATAGGCCCAGAAACAGCAGCTCAATATGCAACTATTCTAGGATCTGCAAAAACCATTGTTTGGAACGGCCCTGTTGGCGTTTTTGAAATTGACCAGTTTGCTGAAGGAACAAAATCATTAGCCACTGCCATTGCTAAAAGCGATGCGTTTTCTATTGCAGGCGGCGGCGACACCTTAGCAGCCATCGATAAATACGGTATTAAAAATGATGTTTCTTACACCTCTACTGGTGGCGGTGCATTCTTAGAATTTTTAGAAGGTAAAGAACTTCCCGCAATTACCGCATTAGAAGCAAAAAAATAATTAAGAGTTAAGCGTGAGGCTAACTTAAACCCACGCTTTTTTACCCTTAAAAATCAAGACTATTACGCTATAAATGGTTATAATAGTCGGTCAAAAAATTTTATTCTCAAAAAAAGGCATATAAATGGCTCGTGTTACCGTTGAAGATTGTTTAGATAGCGTCGAAAATCGTTTCGAATTAGTTTTATTAGCATCTAAAAGAGCTCGCCAACTTGAAGCTGGCGCAGAAGAATTTATTAGCAGTAAAAAAGATAAATCAACCGTTGTTGCTTTGCGTGAAATTGCTGAAGGTCATGTTACTAAAGAGAATATTGACTCATTACATCAATTTGTAGAGCCTGTTATAGAAACACCGACCCCTACACCATTCAACTAGGTAATTTCCATGAGTGCTCAGGCAAAAAGCGTTATTATCAATACGCCTGAGCAACAACTGCTCAACCAATTACAATCACTCGTACAAAATTACCTCACCGAAAATGACCTTGCAGATATTCTGCATGCCTACCAGTTTAGTGCACAATATCATTTAGGCCAATTTAGAAAGTCAGGCGAAGCTTATATTTGTCACCCTCTCTCAGTTGCCATTATTTTGGCTGAAATGCAGATGGATGTGCATGGTATCATGGCAGCAATTTTGCATGATGTTGCTGAAGATACGGATGCGACTTGTGCAGAAATCCAAAAACTCTTCGGCGATGATGTCGCCTTATTAGTCGATGGCGTCACAAAGTTAACCCAGTTAAATTGCAAAACCAAAGCAGAAGCACAAGCAGAAAACATTCGTAAGATGTTTTTAGCGATGGCTAAGGATTTGCGTGTCATTATGGTCAAGCTCGCTGACCGCCTGCATAACATGAAAACTCTGGGTGTTATGCGCCCCGAAAAAAAATATCGTATTGCCAAAGAAACCCTAGAAATTTATACACCTATTGCTAACCGCCTGGGCATGAATAGCATTCGGCATCAGCTTGAAACCCTAAGTTTTCAAGCAATGTACCCACGGCGCCACGATATTTTATTGGCTCATATTAAAAAAGCACGCGGGCATCGTCGGGAGATTATTGAAACCATTACCAGCGCATTAGAAAACCGTCTAGACCAAATGGAAATCGCCAGCAGCGTTAAAGGGCGAGAAAAGCTTCTCTATAGCATTTATAAAAAAATGCGTGCTAAAAACCTACCCTTTTCAGATATTTTTGATGTTTATGCTTTCCGCATTTATTGTGAGGATGTTAACTCCTGCTACCGAATTTTAGGCGTCGTCCATAACCTGTATAAACCTGTACCTGGAAAATTTAAAGACTATATTGCTATCCCCAAAGCAAATGGCTACCAATCCTTACATACGGTTTTAATCGGCCCTTACGGCGTTCCTATTGAAATCCAAATTCGCACTCATAAAATGCACCGATTATCTGAATCAGGTATTGCTGCACACTGGTTGTATAAAACAGATAGCGAAGGACACCCCCCCCCCCAGAACCATGCAACCGAATGGATTCGTGACTTATTAGAACTACAGACTACCTCAGGAAATTCACTAGAATTTATTGATAATCTCAAAGTTGACTTATTTCCCCAAGAAATTTTTGTCTTTACCCCGCAAGGGAAAATTATTACCCTTCCTCGTAATGCGAGTGTGATAGATTTTGCTTACGCCGTACACACCGACATTGGTAACTCCTGTAGCTCTGGAAAAATTGATAAACAATTTGCCTCTTTACAAGATAAATTAGCCAATGGCGTTACCGTAGAAGTAACAAGATCTGATTGGGCTAAGCCTAGCCCTGTCTGGTTAAATTATGCCGTTACCACAAAAGCACGTGCGGGTATTCGTTCTTATTTAAAAAACTTTAAACAGCAAGAAGCCATTAATTTAGGGCGTAACTTATTAAATGGAGAGTTACTTTCTATGAGGTTACATTTAAAGGATATTAGTAATGATTTATTTGAGCAATTACTGAATAATTTAAAACTCCCAACCATTAATGCTTTATACGAAGAAATTGGCTTAGGTAATAAAATGCCATTTTTAATTGCCAAACAGCTTACTCAAGATGATATTAGCGCTGCCATTAAATTAGATACCAGCGAAAAACATGAAAGAACACCTCTTATTATCAAAGGTACTGAAGGCATCATTATTAGCTTAGCTAAATGTTGCCACCCTATCCCCGGCGATACTATCATCGGTTATTTTCATCCAGGCAAAGGGATTAGTATTCACCGCCCCGAATGCCACAATAGTACTGATGAACGTAAAAATTCATCTGATTGGCTAGAAGTTGAATGGGGGGATGATTTAGAAGGCGAATACCAAACATCCATTCGCTTAGAAATACTCAACCAACCAGGCACTTTAGCGATGATTGCCTCTACTATTTCTAAGCTAAACTCAAATATAGAGCATATTACTATTGCTGACCAAGATGCACGCACTTCAATTGACCATATTACTTTTTCGGTTAAAAATCGTGTTCACCTAGCAACGATCATGCGCGAACTTAAAAAATTACCCATCACTTTAAAAATCACTCGAATTAAAGGTTAATACTCATGAAAAAACAAATTATTCATACAGATTTAGCACCTCAGGCAATTGGTACTTACTCACAAGCCGTTAAAGTCGGTAATACTGTTTATTTATCAGGACAAATTCCTTTAATCCCAGAAACAATGACACTTGTTGAAGGCGACATTAGCGCTAATATCCGCCGTGTTTTTGATAACCTAAGAGCAGTTACTGAAGCTGCTGGTGGCGATTTACACAATATTGTTAAATTAAATGTATTTTTAACCGACCTCTCCCACTTCCCTATCGTCAATGAAATTATGGGCGAATACTTTACTCAACCCTACCCTGCACGCGCCGCTATCGGTGTTGCCGCACTACCTAAAGGGGTAGAAGTTGAAATGGATGGAGTGATGGAGCTTTAATAAAGCTAAAAAAGGTTCGCGCTACGCTGTCCTTATACTACATTGCAACACTCTAGAACACTTACTCTTTAGCTTGTAGCTCCAATTAACGCTAGCGTAATCGGAGCTACAAGGTTTTAGAAGCGATGTAACAATGAACCATCCTTTATTCCTTATTTTTAAGCTATGAGAAATCATCCACCTTAATAGCTAAAGTTCGCGCATCTTCAGCGGCTGTAATTAAAGCGGCCTCTTCCATATTAATGATTTGTTTATCAATCGCTTGTTGTAAAATCTGATCACTAAAGCCTTTTGCTAATTGTTGAGATTTTTGTGCTTTACGAATTTTTTGTTCCACGGGAATAGCGGCTAAAACAGCCTTAAAAGCACACTCTATACGCCCTGTTGCATCCTCTTTTATCTCATTAATATAAATCCCCTGAGTTAGCCGATCTCGCGTGGGGCTATCATTTAATAAAATAGTAGCCGTTTGAGAAATCAATTTATCGCCAGGAGGAGAATACACTTCTCCAGTGGGAAAAGTCAGCATTTTAAGCGCTGAACTCATTACTTTAAAAGGTAATAACTGGAATAAAACAAATAATGCCTGTTGTGCTTGATAAAGCGTGTGCTGACAAGCCCAGTGTACGAGTGGTAAATCTTCTTCAGGGCAACCTTGGTCTTGATAAAACTTTAATACAGTCGAGCATAAATAGAGGTTGCTTAATGCATCGGCAAAGCGCCCTGAAATACGCTCTTTTCGTTTTAATTCGCCACCTAATACAACTAGTGCATAATCCGTCAACAATGCAAAATCTACACTCAACCGAGCAATTCCCCTATAGTATTGTTTGGTGTGCTTGTTACCTGGTACGGCAACAAAACGAGCGCCGCTGATTCCTAACCAAAAACTAGCCAATTTATTATGCATAATATGGCCAATATGTTTCAACAAAACTGTATCAAATTGCTGTAATGCTTCGCTTTTGTCAGCGTTATGGATAGCCGTTAGTTCTTGATAAATATAGGGGTGACAGCGCATTGCTCCCTGGCCAAATATCATCATCGTTCTGGTTAAAATATTCGCGCCTTCAACCGTAATACAAACAGGAATAACTTGGTATAAGCGACCTAAATAATTATTGGGGCCTAAGCATATTCCCGAGCCTCCTTGTATATCCATACCATCATTAACAATTCTGCGCATACGCTCTGTTAACTCATACTTAATAATAGCTGAAATAACCGAGGGTTTTTGCCCTTCGTCCAGAGCGGCGGCAGTCACTGTTCTTGCTGCATTAATAATATAAGTTTCCCCAGCAATACGAGATAACGGTTCTTGTATCCCTTCAAATTCACCGAGTGGCAAATTAAATTGTTTACGAATTCGCGCATAAGCGCCGATATTGCGACTGGTAAATTTTGCTGTTCCCGCACTTAATGCAGGTAAAGAAACCGCTCGCCCCGTTGCTAGTGACTGCATTAACATTTTCCAGCCGTTACCCGCTTGCTCAACACCGCCCAATATCCAATCAAGAGGAATAAAAACATCTTTACCCCAGTTAGGGCCATTTTGAAATGCGGCATTAAGTGGAAAATGGCGACTGCCAATGGTAATGCCTGCTGTATTCGTTGGTATAAGCGCCACGGTAATCCCTAAGCTTTCTTTAGCGCCTAATAAATGATCAGGATCAAATAATTTAAACGCTAAGCCTATCACCGTCGCAATTGGACCTAGTGTAATGTAACGCTTTTCCCAGTTTAAGCGGATACCTAATACCTGTTTTTCACCTTCAAAAGGCGCATAACAAACAACCCCTGTATCAGGCATTGCTCCTGCATCACTTCCTGCATTAGGGCCGGTTAAAGCAAAACAAGGGATTTCTTTACCACTTGCCAAACGCGGTAAATAATAATCTTTTTGCTGTTGTGTGCCATATGCTAATAATAGCTTTGCCGGGCCTAGTGAATTTGGCACCATAACCGTTACAGCGGCAGATGCACTACGGCTAGAAATTTTCATCACAATTTCTGAATGTGCATAGTCAGAAAACTCTAGTCCACCATAATGTTTTGGAATGATCATGCCGCAAAATTTTTGCTGCTTAATATATTGCCAAACCTCTTCGGGCAAATCCTGTCGATTATGCGTAATATCCCAGTCATTAAGCATAGAGCATAATGTTTCTACTGGACCATCGATAAAGTCTTGTTCTTCTTTGCTTAGTGTCGCCTTAGGTAAATCTAGCAAAACCTTCCAGTTTGGCTTACCTGAAAATAACTCTGCATCCCACCAAGTATTCCCTGCTTCCAGTGCTTCTTGCTCTGTTTTAGACATTTCAGGCAAAGCAGCCTTCATCCATAATAAAGCGGGTTTACTAACGATTAACCGCCGTAAATACGGAATATTAATAGCTAAGAAAATAAGTAAATAACTTAAGCATAAAACCAGATTAAAATGTTGCAGACTGTATACTACTAACAACAAACCTATTACTATGCTGCTTTTTAAAAGCTTTACCTGCCGATAAATAAGCAGACAAAGTAAAGCAATAAAGACGCTTAGCCAAATCATGATATATTCTCCTCAACTATTACATGTCTCAATGAATACCACTAAATCAATTATGTCGCTTTAGTTCCTTAATGGTTTCCCTGTTTTTAACATATGTTCAAGTCTAGCCAATGTGCCTTCTTGCTGCACAATACTAGTAAAAACGGTGCGCTCTAAATCTAATACAGCTTGCTCAGATAAAGGCTCTAACATATCGCAATCTCCTCCCGTTAGAACGGTTGCTAAACTATCCGCAACCTCTACATCATAAGCAGTAATTTTACCCACAGCTCTAAACGCTTTTGTCGTCATATCTAATAAGACTTTCGCAGTATGGCCGGGTAATTTATAGTCTATTGCTTCAGGTGGTTTATAGTTTTCGCTTAAAGCAAGTGCCTTAGCTTTCGCATCAGCTAATAAATGATTTTTATTCATCGTAATATCATCAGAATATGACAAATAAAGTAAATCTTTCGCTTCAAAAGCTGATTTTGAAACTTGTGCCATTGCAATGGTCTGAAAAGCTTTAACAACAGGAGGTATAGGCCCACCTATTGACTGGTTCTGTAAACAGCGACCTAAATACTCTTTACAGCCTCCCCAACCAGGAACTAGGCCAACGCCCACTTCTACTAAACCGGTATACAATTCAGCATGCGCTTGTATCGCATCACAATGTAATAGGACTTCACAACCGCCGCCAAAAGCAAAACCTGTCGGTGCTGCAACCACGGGAAAAGGCGCATATTTTAATGCTAAAAATGTTTGCTGCCCTTGTTGAATTAAATCACCAACACTGTTCCAGTCTTGCTGATCTATGGCTGTCATTAATAAACTTAAGTTAGCACCGGCAGAAAAATTATCTGCATCATTGTGGATGACTAATGCAACAAAGTCCTGCTCAACCCTATTAATACTTTGTTTTAATAACCCTAAGGTATCTCTATCAAAGGTATTCATTTTGCTATGAAATTCAAAACAGGCAACACCCTCGCCTATATCCCATAAACTAGCAGAATCATTTTCCAAAATAGCTTGTTTTTGTAATTTAATATCTGCCAGTAATAAAACACCTTCCGCTCTAGGGACAGGGAGGTATTCATTCGATAAACTGCGATATTCAAGCACTCCCGATGCTGTTTTATAAAAGTTTTGTGCGCTTAAAATTTCAGGGATCTGCTCGCCACTATTATCCTGCTGTACTTTATTAACAAACCATTCAAGACCAATTTTGTCCAATAACTCAAAAGGACCAAATTGCCAGTTATACCCCAAGCGCATCGCTTCATCGACCGCAGTAATATCATTGGCTATTTCAGGCATAAGTCGTGCGGTATACAATAAAGTTTTAGACATAACCGTCCACGCATAGATTGCATTTTTATCATCTAATGATAAAAAATCTTGTAAGCCTTGCTTACGCGCAATATTCAAACAATCTAATACAGGCCTTTCACTTTTACTATATTCACCAGTCTGTAAGCTAATCGATTCTTTAACTCTTTTGCCACCCTGTTTATTTAAACGATAAAATCCACCTTTACCTTTACGACCTGTATAGCCGTCACTAATCATTTGGGTAAATAATTCTGGCATATCATTAATTTGATGAAAAGCATCCCCTGCAGGTAGCTGCTTCATACTTTCCATAATATGCGGAATTAAATCTAGCCCTACCAAGTCAAGTAGCCCAAAAACACCCGTTTTAGGAATGCCAAAAGGCGCGCCTAAAACAGCATCAGCTTCTTCAACCGTTAGCCCTTGTTTAAAGGCTTCCAGCAAGCCACATTGCACCCAATAAATACCTATCCGGTTAGCAATAAAGCCCATCGTATCTTTGCATTCGACACAGCTTTTCCCTAGTTTTTTTTCTGCAAACACTCTAACAGAAGAAATAAGGGACTCCTGCGTAATATCGCTACTGACCAGTTCTAATAACCTCATATATCTAGGTGGGTTAAAAAAATGCGTAATCATAAAACGGCTTTGAAACTCAGTCGACAATCCATCCACTAACTGGCGTAAAGGCAGAGTCGAGGTATTTGATGAAATTACCGTACCCGAATGGCAAATTTTTTCTAGTTGTGCATAAATCTGCTGTTTAATCGCTAAATTTTCAATAACCGCTTCAATCACCCAGTCGACTTCTGCTAACAAATCTAAATGATCTTCAATATTCCCCGTAGTAATTAAACGGGCATTTTTTTTATGCATTAACGGAGCTGGATTAGCCTTTAATAATTGTTTAACGGCTGTTTCAGCAATCACATTACGGTTTTTAACCTTAGTTCCATCCTCTTTTGGAACAATATCTAATAAATAAACAGGGATACCTGCATTGCTTATATGCGCGGCAATACTTGCCCCCATCACCCCTGCACCAATCACTGCTACTTTTTCAATATTCATCAGATTGCCTCCAATATAGTTGCAATACCTTGGCCACCTCCGATACATTGTGTTGCTAATGCATATTGCTTATTTTGGCGCTGTAACAAACTCGCTGCCTTACCGACAATCCTTGCTCCTGTTGCACCTAAAGGATGACCTAAGCTTAATGCTCCTCCATCTATATTTAACTTGGAGGCTGGAACAGCTAAGTCCTGTAACACAGCTAAAGATTGTGCCGCAAACGCTTCATTTAACTCCACTACATCAATTTCATCTAAAGATAATCCTGCTCTCAGTAACGCTTTATTTGTTGCATTAACCGGACCTATACCCATAATTTCAGGGGCACAAGCCGAAGTGGCAATGGCTTTTATTCTCGCAATTTTCTTTAACTCATGGCTGTCTGCATATTCTTCACTGCAAACTAACACAGCAGCAGCACCATCAGTTAATGGTGAAGAAGTACCGGCTGTCACGCTGCCAGTTGCACTAAAAGCTGGCTTCAAATCAGCCAAACCTTCTGCACTGGAATCAGGGCGGATACACCCATCCATAGAAACCAAACCTGCTTTGGCTGTTTCTATGGCTATGATTTCATCTGTCAATAAGCCACCCTGCTGTGCTGCATGTGCCTTACGATGGCTTTCTAAAGCAAATTTTTCTTGTTCTTTACGACTTATTTGATATTTTTTGGCCAAATTCTCAGCCGTGTCTCCCATACTTAAATAAGCTTCAGGGTATGATTTGTATAGCTCAGGATTGGGCATAAAATTATATCCTCCCATCGGTACACGAGACATGGATTCAACCCCAGCACAAATAAAAGCCTCGCCTGCATTCATTTGAATAGCTCCCGCAGCAATATGAATCGCTTGCATAGAGGAACCACAAAATCGATTCACCGTCATTCCTGCAACTGAAATAGGTAAGCTAGCCATGTGCACGACTAATCGTGCCATATTCATCCCTTGCTCACCTTCAGGAAATGCACAACCTAAAATTAAATCTTCAATATCCTGTGCTTTAATTCCTGATTTTAGCATTAAGCCTTTAATCACTTGAGCAACTAAATCATCCCCTCTCACTTTAGCTAGCTGGCCTTTAAATACAGGTGTAAATGGTGATCTGCAATACTCTGCAATAACAACACTTTTCATGACCTATCTCCTTTTAAAAGCAGATATATAAAATCTAATTATTTGCTATATTTATCAACAACTAATTCATTATCTACTTGATATAAAATAATTAACATTAAGATGAAAACTCATTTTTTAAAAAATCGATTATAGACTCCCAAGTACCGCCTATATTTTCCATTAAGATACCATGTCGATTAGCATGTACAACCTGCTTTTCTTTACGCTGGCACTGCAATTTATCAAACATAATATTGGCACTTTCAGTATCAACAATGGGGTCATTATCTGCATAAATAATTAATGTGGGCTGTGTGATTTTGGGTAAATCATTTCCCACTACTTCATCTACCAATCGCCTTAACTCATACAAGCTTTTCACAGGTACATGCCTATAATTAATGCCTTCATGCTCTGTATAGTTTTCCAAAAAAGGCTTAATACCTTTTGCTGAAGAAACCCAATTTATCAATCGATTAGTACCATGTAATAAAGGGACAAAGAAAAAGGATTTATCTACAAATTTAACAGGAACCGCCACGGCAACAACGGCAACCACCTTAGCAGTATTTTCTGCGGCAAGTTTAAGTGCCAAAGCCCCCCCCGCTGAAAACCCTATAACAACGACAGAATCACAATAAGCATCGAGAATACTTAAGCCTCTCTGAGCTGAAGCAAACCAGTCTTCAAAAGTTTGTTTTCTTAAATCATGAGGTGAAGTGCCATGCCCCTTTAATCGTACCCCTAAAACGTAATAACCTAACTGATTTAACTCTTCCGCAATGCCTCTTAACTCTGCTGGTGAAGCTAATAAGCCATGAATTAAAAGCACGCCAATCATATTGCTTTTCTTTGGCTTTAATAGAAAAGGAGCTGGACTTTCATGAGCCACTTCTTGCTTATTAAGGTTATGATGTCGAGACCTAGAATAACGCTGCTTATCCCATGCTAAAGAAATCATTTCATCATCAAAAGCCCATTCAGCTAATTTTTGTTTAGATATTTTCGAACAATTTTTATAGGCCTTAATCAGTGTTTTTCTCACCACACTGATAGGCTCAACCTCATTATTATAAACAGCTATAAGATTTTCCATCCTAATCGCATCAAAATCACTTTCCTCACACAGCTTAGGTAAAAACTGATAATTATCACGGTATGAAACGATAAGACCTGATGTTTCTGCCGCAGTAATAAAATGCTCAAATCGTTCACTTTGCCCTGCAATTAAACCGTTATACTCATCGGGGTTAAGTAAGCTTCTATGTAAATTAATTCCAGTCATCACCTGTAACTCTTTAATAGCGTTATACAGAGTATGATAAAAACAATACTTTTTAATCTGTTGTTGACCACTTTTCATACAATACATGATGAGAGTTGATGCTAAGTGACTTAAGTTAATGGTCACATTCTCATATATTTTTTCCATATATTGATTACGTGTCAATTTTGAATTCTTTCTAAAATAATAGGCTAATAACTTTTTCTTCCAACTGTTAGGAGAGGTATACAAAGAAAAAATTTCATCTAATGACTTAAAATCCGCAGCAACAACATCCAGTACATACCTGTTCCACCAATGCCATACATCATGCGGATCTACAGCAGCTCCCATGCGTAAATCCATATCCGTATTTTTCAGCACGATATTCCCTTCAATCAACAATTCTTCAGTTTGTCGAATCGTTAAGCCATCGGCAAAAAAACTCACGCCTTTTAATAAAAAATTATTAGATGCTCTAATAGGATAAAAAGTAATATTTGATGGAATAATCAAAGTTGGTTTAAGCGCAGTAGCAAGTAACTGATCTAAAGTCTCTAGTTTTAACTCTTCTTTCCACAGCAGTAACTGCGCATAATTTTTATTCGCATACGCGTTTCGTATCGCTGCCTTAAAAGCCTCTATACCCTGCGCTAAAACAGCAGCCCCCGTATGCTGTTTGCGCCTTTCACCAGTGATTCGGGAATAAATACTATAATTGCCTTGGTTATCTAAAACACGGCGATCTTTAACCATGCCACCTTCAGGAAAAATAATCACTTTTCGTCCCAGAAAAATTTGCTTTGCAAGGTTAGCAAAAAGTTTCTGATGATCGTGAGGAATCACTCCTATATTATTTAAATAATCAGCAAAAATTGTGTCATTCTCGAAGAACTCACTGGAAGCTATCGCACAGCTATATTCCCCCGTTTCTTCATAAATTAAAAACTGCGGGATAAATGTTTCAAAACGAGAAAAGTGATTACATAAAAATATATCACCCTGTAAAGCTTGCTCATGCGCATGAAGTTTTAACCTAACTTTAAGCATCTTTGTCAATGAACGCAGAACTCTAATAGACCAATCATAAGTCTTTAAATCAATATCCTTTAAGTCATCATAATTCTTTTTATTATTATTCATGAGCTTTTACCAGCGCGATTATTTAAACCATTACTACTTGACCTATATCCCTAACTTAATTCATTATTACCTTAAGATTAAAGCTAGCATATTTATTATTTATATTCAATAAAAGTGAGCATAATATGAAACTTCCAATAACAGGACGCTGTCTCTGCGGTGCCGTAAGCTATGAAATTTCAGCTAAGCCTATAGGCGCAGGAAACTGTCATTGTCGCACTTGCCAAAAATCAGGTGGAACCGCTTATACACCGGTATTATTTGTTCTTTACGATGCACTGGTGATCACGGGGCCTTATAAAGAATATCCCACTTTGGCAGATAGCGGAAATACCATGAACCGTGGTTTTTGCCCTCAATGTGGCACAGCACTATTTGGCCGTAACTCAGGGAGTGATAAAATAAGGCCAGTGAACGCAGCGACACTTGATGACCCAAGCATCTATCAACCGCACATGGATTTTTGGGTTTCATCTGCACAAGCTTGGGACATAATGGACCCAGGTTTGCCTAAGTTTGCCGAAAGCCCTAAGCATTTATGAGCATATTTTGCTGCTTTCAGTCTGTATTAATTGCATCAATAAGCACTGAAAAGGATGCTTTCAAACGCTGCATCTTTAAATCCCTGTGCTACAATAATTATCACATTTAGTGCTATTTACAAAAACATGAACCCAAACAGACTCTCCCTTTTTCTTATACTCTCCCTACTGATGACGCCTGTTGTTTCTGCGTTTGATCATTGTATAGGTATGGATATGTCTAAACGCTTAATGAATACAGAGTTAAGCAGCACAGATAATCATATTCCAGCACAAGACAGTCAGCAATCATCTGAACTCGGCTGCCATTATGCGACAAGTTGTGGTTCACATTTTTGTAGCCTATTCAGCATTCCCTCATCTCACCACAGCCTATACGCCACATCGACTAGCCTGTTCAATGACTTTATAGTCACCGCTTCAACGACACCTAACTACCCCTCTCTTTTCAGACCACCTATATCAATAGCTTTATAAGGATAGTTGCGCCTTTTTTAGCTATTAAATCTTTAAAATAACTTAATTAGCGCCCTATTCCTCGTTTAATCACAGTTTAAACTGTCATTCTATTGTTTTTTAGGACTTCACCATGTTAGCTCGTCAAGTAACGTTTATCGTTATTCTATGTGTCACTAGTTTTGCTAAAGCGGACATTTTACATCTCTCTTCGGCTTTAAAAATTGCTGTGCAAGAGAACCCTAATTTAGCGCAAATGCAGGCGCGCTATAGTGCAATGTCTACAATTTCCGCACAAGTCAGCAGCCTACCCGACCCTGTTATTAGCTTTAATGCTCTCAATATGCCTGTTGATAGCTTTGATCTGGCTCAAGAAAATATGACTCAAATGCAAGGAGGGATTAGCCAAAGCATTCCTTTTTTTGGCAAATTAAGCTTAAGTGCTGAAACAGCAGATTATCAAGCAGAAGCGGCTAAATATGATGTCACTGAGTTACGTTTGCGTTTATTAAGTCATGTTAAACAAAATTGGTGGATGCTTTTTTATTTACACCGTAGTTTAAATATCATCCACCTAAATCAAAATTTATTACGCCAATTTATTAATATTGCTAGAACAAAATATGAGGTCGGTGAAGGCTTACAACAAGATGTTTTATTAGCACAGTTAGAGTTATCTAAATTATTGGATAAGCAAATAAAGACCGAAGCAATACTTAAAAAGTATCAAGCTCAACTCAATGCTTTACTCTCTAGGCCTGCTAACCAACTTATTCAGTTACCTAAAATAGTCCCCGAAACATTAGCACCCTTAAAAAATGAAACACTGTTATATAGCGCAGCTGAAAATACCCGTGCTTTATTAAGCTCGCGCCGTGAAAACATTCATGCCGCGCAATCTCGATTAAAATTAGCTAAAAAAGATTTATTACCTGATTTTAAAGTGGGTGTATTTTATGGCGGCCGTGTTGATAACACACTAGGGCAAACACGCGCTGATTTACTAAGCGTTAAAGTTAGTATGACAGTACCGATTTTTGCGGCCAGCAAACAACAAAAAGCCATCGACCAATACAATAGTGAATTGATTCAGCAGCGCTATTTATTAAAAGAGCAATGGAATCAAACACGCGCGGATATCTCGAGTGCTTATAGTGAATATCAACAACACCAACAACAAGCGGTTTTATTTAAGCAAGGTATTATCCCGCAAGCAAAACAAACAGTTGCCTCTATGCTGGCCGGCTATCAAGTCAATAAAGTCGATTTTTTAAATTTAGTGCGTAGTCAGGTTACTTTATATAACTACGAAATTCAGTACTGGCAAACTCTCAGTTTAGCCAAACAAGCTGCAGCTCAGCTAATCGCCATTATTGGCAAGGAAGAAATTTATGAATAAGCTGACACTTTTTATCATTGCATTACTCATTTTATTAAGCGGTTTATCGGGTGGCTACTGGCTGGCGAATAATCACAGCAATCAAATGATTGAGCAACCCGCAGCGACTAGCAAAAAAATTCTATTTTATCGCAGCCCTATGAATGCCGAAGTCACTTCAGATGCTCCCATGAAAGGCCCAATGGGTATGGATTATATTCCTGTTTATGAGGAAGATGAAAGCACTCATAAAGCGCCTCCCGGCAGCGTAAAGATTGATGGTATTACGACACAAAACATAGGGGTACGTACAGCTGCCGCACACTATGCCACACTATCTCATAAAGTGAGAGCCGTCGGGCGCGTTGCTTACAATGAAGAACGCATGCTGCACTTACACCCTAAAACGGAAGGCTGGATTGAATCCCTTACGGTGAATAAAACAGGACAATGGGTTGAAAAAAACACTGATTTACTGAGTATTTACTCGCCTCAATTATTGATCACCCAACAAGAGTATGTGCTTGCTTTAAAAAACTTTAATGCATTAAAAAATAGCCCGATTGCTGATATTCGACGCGGCGCAAAAGAGTTAGTGCAAAGTACCTTGGAACGCTTAAAGTTACTCGATGTCCCAGAGCACCAATTACATGAATTAAAATCTAAGCATAAAATCAGAAAAAGCCTCCATATTCATACTCCCAAGGAAGGTGTTGTCATGAAAATTGGCGCACGTGAGGGGCAGTTTGTTACCCCTGCTACTGAAATTTATATGATTGCTGATTTACGTGAAATTTGGGTTTATGCCGATATTTATGAATATGAACTGCCTTGGGTTAAAGAAGGCGATACGGTAGAAATGCAGCTCGTTGGTATTCCAGGAAAAACATTTACTGGATACTTAACTTATATCTACCCCTATGCTGATGCAAAAACCCGTACCATTAAAGTACGTTTAGTATTTGATAACCCAGATTTATTATTAAAACCTGATATGTTTGCAGAAGTCACTATCCATGCAAATGCTCAAGATAATGCCTTAGTTATTCCTGAGGAAGCCGTTATTCGCTCAGGTACACGACAGCAAGTATTTATTGTTCGTGAACCAGGAAAATTTGAACCTCGTTTAGTCACATTAGGCCTTGCCTCCGGCGGAAAGGTTAGCATTTTAAAAGGCTTAAAAGTCGGTGATCGCGTAGTGACATCAGCACAATTTTTAATTGATTCTGAATCAAAATTACGCGAAGCCACCGCTAAAATGTTCGCTAACGAAAATCAAACAAAAGAGATAAACGCTTCCCATGCTACCGAGCAAACTCAAATGAATCACTCGGAGATGACTCATGATTAGTCGCCTTATTGAACAGAGCATCAATAACCGTGTGTTAGTTTTAATTTTAGCGGCCTTACTCGGCTTAGGCGGCTATTGGTCTTATAAGCACTTACCGCTAGATGCAATCCCTGATTTATCTGATGTTCAGGTAATTGTTTTTACTGAAGTACCCGGGCAATCACCACAAGTCGTTGAAGACCAAGTCACTTACCCTTTAACGACTGCAATGTTAGCCGTGCCGCATTCTAAAATCGTGCGTGGTTATTCTTTTTTCGGCTTATCTTTTGTTTATATTATTTTTGAAGATGGAACTGATTTATATTGGGCACGCTCGCGGGTATTGGAATCATTAAACTATGTTAGCGGTAAATTACCCCAAGGTATTACGCCTACACTAGGTCCTGATGCAACAGGGGTTGGCTGGATTTATGAATATGCATTAATTGATAAAACAGGGCAATACGATTTAGCACAATTACGCTCTCTACAAGACTGGTATTTGCGTTACCCCTTACAAGCCGTCAAAGGTATTGCTGAAGTGGCTGCAATTGGCGGTTTTGTTAAACAGTATCAAGTTGAAGTAGACCCTAATGCACTGCAAGCTTATGGCATTCCTTTATCAAAAGTAAAACAAGCCATTATTCGTTCTAATAATGATGTCGGCGGCCGCTTGCTTGAAATGGCAGAAACCGAATATATGGTACGTGGTTTAGGTTATATTCAATCAATTGAAGATTTAAACAGCATTCCTTTAGGCGTTAATGACAACGGAACCCCCATACGTTTACAAGATGTTGCTCATGTCCATATCGGCCCTGAATTACGTCGAGGTTTAGCAGATTTAAATGGTGAAGGAGAAGTGGCTGGCGGCATTATTGTTATGCGCACGGGTGAAAATGCTCAAGCAACCATTGCGGCGGTTAAGGAAAAATTAGCGGAACTTAAACGCGGTTTACCTAAAGGCGTAGAAATTGTTCCTGTCTATGACCGTAGTGATTTAATAGGCCGCGCCGTTAAAACACTGAACACTGCTTTAATTCAAGAGCTAATCATTGTCAGTATTTTAGTCGGGCTATTTTTACTCCATTTACGTTCATCATTAGTGATTGTTATTAGCTTACCGCTGGGTATTTTAGCTGCTTTTATACTCATGCGTTACCAAGGGATTAATGCCAATATTATGTCTTTAGGTGGTATTGCCATTGCTATTGGCGATATGGTTGATGGCGCGATTGTCATGGTGGAAAATGCACATAAACATTTAGCAGATGCACGCGAAAAACACCAACGAGAACTCACTAAAGATGAGCGCTGGCAGGCCATTAGCACAGCCTCAAAAGAAGTTGGCCCTGCCCTGTTTTTTTCCCTGCTGATCATTACTGTTTCTTTTATTCCTATTTTTACTATGCAGGCACAAGAAGGTCGATTATTTAGCCCTTTGGCCTTTACTAAATCCTACGCGATGGCGGCAGCGGCAATTTTAACCGTCACCGTTGTACCTGTTTTAATGGGCTACTTTATCCGTGGCAATATTATTCCTGAACATAAAAACCCGACCAATCGCTTATTGCATCACTTACATACACCCCTATTAAATCTGGCCATGCGCTTTCGCAGCATGAGTTTAATCATTGCCTTACTCTTGCTAGGCTCTACTTATTACCCGCTCTCTAAAATAGGCAGTGAATTTATGCCGCCTTTAGATGAAGGTGATATTTTATATATGCCCATTACCTTTCCGGGTATATCAATAACCAAAGCAAAGGAATTATTACAACAAACAGATAAAATTTTAAAAACATTCCCCGAGGTAAAGTCGGTATTTGGCAAAATCGGCCGCGCTGAAACAGCCACCGATGCAGCGCCGCTTTCCATGCTAGAAACAACCGTGCGCTTAAAGGATAAATCGCTCTGGCCTGACCCTGATAAAACCACTCAAGAATTAATGCAAGAAATGGAACAAGCCATGCATTTTCCGGGGTTGGCTAATGCTTGGACAATGCCTATTAAAACCCGCATAGACATGTTATCAACCGGCATAAAAACACCCGTTGGCATTAAGGTATCAGGGCCTGATCTAAATGTATTACAAGAAATTACCAGCCGCATTGAACAAGCCATGAAAACCTTGCCTGAAACAACATCGGCTTTTGGTGATCGCGCTGTAGGGGGCTATTATTTAGATTTCGATATTAACCGCAAAGCTGCCGCCCGTTATGGTTTAACTGTCGGTGATGTACAGGATGTGATCCAAACGGCTATTGGTGGCATGAATATAACCGAAACGGTTGAAGGCTTAGAGCGCTACCCTGTTAACTTACGTTATCCCCGTGAATTGCGCGATAACCTAGAGAGCCTAAATAGAGTACTAATTGCCACACCAGCAGGCCAGCAAGTCCCTTTAAAAATGGTGTCTACGCTTAATTTAAGACGCGGCCCACCTTTTATAAAAAGTGAAAATGCACGGCCTAATGCTTGGGTCTATGTTGATATTAATAGCTCTGATATTGGCGGTTTTGTGCAAAAAGCACAGCAATTATTAGCGGATAAAGTCAGTATTCCTAGCGGTTATACAGTGACTTGGTCAGGTCAATTTGAATATATGCAACGCGCTGCCGCAAGGTTACAAGTTGTGGTGCCAATTACTTTATTTCTTATCTTTTTTCTTTTATACCTTACCTTTGGCAATATCACAGAACCTGTCATCGTCATGTTAACAGTGCCTTTCGGCTTAATTGGCGGTATTTGGATAATCTATTTTTATGATTTTAATTTATCGGTTGCTGTTTACGTAGGGTTTATTGCCTTAGCAGGTACAGCCGCTGAAACAGGTGTCATGGTATTGAATTTTATTGATATTGAAATCACTAAATTACGCAAACAAACTCAAACTTTATTATCCGCTGAGCAAATCCAACAAGCCGTTAGCAATGCAACGGCATTGCGCGTAAGGCCTGTTGTTATTACTGCCTTTTCAACCATGATTGGTTTGATTCCCATTATGTTAAGCACAGGGACAGGAGCAGATGTCACCCAGCGAATTGCGGCGCCAGTACTAGGCGGTATGTTGACAGTATTATTGCTGAGTTTATTCGTTTTTCCTGTTATTTACAGTTTAGTTTTGCAATTTCAAGAAAAGCATCATTTAAGTTAAATTTTGGATACATCACCATTAGATAGTAAAAATATCTAATAGTGATGCATTAGTAGTCCGTATGAAGCTTGAGTAATACGGGGTTGGCTGAAATACCTTAGCTCCCTAGCTCATCACTCGCTCGTTGTAGGATCAATCATTGTTTTAACTTCTGCAACAGAATCCGCTGGAAAACCGCCCTTTTCTGCATGTTCTCTGACAACTTGTTCATTGGGTGCAATATAAACGCAGTAGATTTTATCCGCAGTAACAAAGCTTTCTAGCCACTGAATTTGAGGACCTATTTCACTCAATACATTGCATGACTTTTGTGAAATTTGCTGTAGCTCTGTTGCTGTTAAATTTCCAGCGCCTGGAATATTTCTTTCAATTATATATTTTGGCATAGCCGTCTCCTAGTTTTAATGAATGGTTCTTATCGTAAATTGTTGTTAATACTGCCTAAATTTTAAGGAATCCCTGATTAAGGTTTCTTGTCAGGAAATAGCTTATTCGCTATTAAAACAGGCAACATCATTAAAATCATCATGGCAATAAAGGTAAAAGCAGGGTGAATAATATCGCGTAAATAATAAGCCGCTAAAGCGCCCCAAACCATACGCATTGGCCCCGGTAATTTAACCTCAGCTTCGGTTTTTTTCTTCTTGTCTTTTTTACTCAAAATACCACCACTGCATTTGATTTAAAGTTAACCCAAATACGGTCACCTAATACTAAATTCAAGTCTTTTAGCGCCTGAAAAGTAATAATCGCTTTAAATATTTCACCGGCATCAATGTTAATACGCACATTACCTCGCTCTTCGGCAATCACCACAACGCGCCCTTGAAATCGATTACGCATACTATTTTTACCCAGCTCATCCGTGGATAAAATAATATCTCTAGGCTTGATTGAAGCATGCAGCCCTTGAATAGCGCCGCCACCTACGTCGATACATAAATGTTCAGAATAAAATTTGCCGTTTTTAACCCTGCCATGAAATAGATTAATTAATGGCGTGAGTACTTGCTTGCCACTCGCTAAAGCCACCACGTTATCTGCTAAAGCATAGCCCTGCAATCTGTCATGGGTACTAAAAATCAGCGTATTACCCGTTTGTTCACTATAACTGTGCAAAAAACTTTCTAAAGACTCCGCACTATTTTGGTCTAAATAACTAAATGGTTCATCTAGCAACAATACCTTTGGCTCTAAAACCAACATGCGCGCTAAAGCGACTTTTTGCAATTCACCACCCGACAATTGCTTGGCAATTTTTTGCTCGCAATGGCTAATATCCACCTGCTTTAATATCTGTTTTATTTTTTCAGATCGCTGCTTTTTTTTATGTATTTTTAAAGCTAAATCAATATTGTCATACACCGTGCCATAAAGCATAAAAGGTTTCTGCGCGAGAAAGCCAACTTGTCGGCGGTAATCAATTAATTGCTTTTTATTAACCAGCTGCTGATTAAACAATAACTCACCTTGGCTAATCGGTTCTAAAAAAGCCAGTATATTTAATAAAGTACTTTTTCCCGACCCATTAGCTCCAATCAGTGCCGTTGTTTTCCCCGCAGCAATATCTAGCCTATCTAAGGATAATGACGGTTGATTGGCATAGTAAGAAAATTCTACCTGATTAAACTGGTAACTATAGTTTGTGTCGCTCACTCATCATCCATTTTTAAATAATACCGCTTAGTTTTTATCTTACTGATATTAGCATAGCCACTGCTTAAATATCATGAATAAGGTATGCGCTGCATACCCTACCAGTCCCATCATATCTACATGAATTTATGTAAGGTACGCACTGCGTACCATTTATACTGATGGTTAGACCTTTAATCCAGTTTTATGTAAAATCCCCGCTCCTACTATTGCCCCAATTAAACCACCGAATAAGCCATGAAAAAACAATTGCAACTCGCCTTACTCTTCTGCTTTTCACTCAATGCTTATAGTGCTGATATTTTATACCTTGCCACCACAACCAGTACTGAAAATTCTGGCTTATTAGCCGCCCTTAACCCAGCTTTTACAAAATCAAGCAATATACATATTAATGTGGTTGCTGTTGGTACGGGGAAAGCCTTACGGTTAGCTGAAAATGGTGATGTGGATGCCTTATTTGTTCACGCCCCTGCCGCAGAAATCGAATTTATCAAAAAGGGCTATGGTCTCGACAGAAAAGCTGTGATGCATAATGATTTTGTTTTACTTGGCCCTAAAAATAATCCTGCCAAGATTCAGCCTAATTTTTCCATTGTAAAAGCACTTAATTATATTTCTAGAACAGAGTCCTCATTTATTTCTAGAGGCGATGATTCAGGCACACATAAAAAAGAAATGACTTTATGGAAACAAGCAAAATTAACACCTAGCGGCGAATGGTACAACTCCGTTGGACAAGGCATGGGGGCTGTTCTCAATATGGCACATGAAAAGAAAGCCTATACTCTCACTGATCGCGGCACTTACCTTGCTTTCAAAGATAAAATTGATTTAGTTGTTGCTAGTCAAGGTGATAAATCATTATTCAACCCTTATCACATTATGGCCGTTAATCCTGCTAAGCACCCACACAGCCGTTATTTACTAGCAAAAAAATACATCAATTTTTTAGTCAGTGCTGAAGGACAAAAAATAATTAATCAGTATACAAAGCATAATGAACAATTGTTTTACCCAGATGCAAAGAAAGACTGAGTTACCATAAAACCATGAGCCAAATCCATCACTTGAATTAGTACCCTATATACGTCATAATTGATAGAATTTTTCTATTATAATTAATCTAATTCAAGAGGCTCTCGATGGCTGGTCGCAATCATTTATATATCCCTGGTCCAACTAATTCTCCACATGAAGTATTAAGTGCTATGCACCTTCCTATGGAAGATCACCGTGCACCGACTTTTCCATTATTATTAACACCTGTTTTAGAAGATTTAAAGAAAATTTTTCGTACAGAAACTGGCCAAGCTTTCGTATTCCCTGCAACGGGTACTGCTGGTTGGGAAATCGCATTCACTAATACGCTAAACCCAGGCGATAAAGTACTTATTTATCGTTTTGGTCAATTCAGCCATTTATGGATGAGCATGGCACAGCGTTTAGGTTTAGACGTTGAATTTCATGAAGTAACATGGGGTAAAGGTATTCCTCTTGATCACTTAGAAAATCGCCTAAAAGAAGATACTAAGCACGAAATTAAAGCAGTTTTAGCAACACATAACGAAACTGCAACAGGTGTAACAAGTGACCTTGCTGGTGTTCGTAAAGCAATGGACGCATCAAGCCACCCTGCTTTATTATTTGTTGATGGCGTCAGTTCTATTGCCAGCCTTGAGTTCAAAATGGACGACTGGGGTGTTGATGCTGCAATCAGTGGATCACAAAAAGGCTTTATGCTACCTGCGGGTTTAGCAATTTTAGCTTTCAGCCAAAAAGCACTCGCTTTAACTGAAACAGCAACTTTCCCACGTTGTTTCTTAGATCTTAAAGATCAAATGGCTCAAAATGCTTTAGGTTACACACCTTACACACCTTCAACGCCTATGCTGCACGGCCTACGTGCTGCATTAGATTTATTATTAGAAGAAGGCTTAGAAAACGTTTATGCGCGTCATCATCGTTTAGCAGAAGGGACGCGTAAAGCAATCGCCGCATGGGGTTTAAAACTTTGTGCAGAACCTGGTTTCGAGTCTGATACTGTTTCCGCTATCGTTGTTCCTGAAGATAAAGATGCGCGTGATGTGATTGCAACTGCATTCAACAAATACGATATTTCTTTAGGTGCTGGCTTAACTGAAGTCATGGGCAAAGTTTTCCGTATCGGCCATATTGGTGATATGAATGATGTATCTATGCTAGGTGCGATTGCTGGTGTAGAAATGGCATTATTAGACAGCGGCTTCGACATCACTCCTGGAAGTGGTGTTGCAGCAGCGATTGAATATTATCGTTCAACATCGACAGCAGCTTAATTCTTAAGCGCAAAAAACACAAAAGGCATCACAGCTTAAACGGCGTGATGCCTTTTTTATGTTTACCAAAAAGAAATTATTCTTAATAAGGCTTCATTCATGAGCAAAGCTAAAGTTTTTATTACTCGCCGATGGCCTGAGTCTGTAGAAAAAAGATTACAAGAACGTTATGACGTTACTCTTAATACAGAAGACCGCCCTTTAACTGCCGATGAATTTAAAACAGCCTTACAAAATTATGATGCAGTCTGCCCCGCTGTCTGCGATACCTTTCCTGCTGAAGTTTTAAAAGTTGCCAATAAACGCTGTAAAATTTTAGCCAACTTTGGTGTCGGTTATAACCATATTGATATTGCTACCGCTAAAGCAGAAAACATACTCGTAACCAATACGCCAGGCGTATTGACCCATAGCACGGCCGATATTGCGATGACATTATTACTCATGTCTGCTCGTCGTGGTGCCGAAGGTGATCGCTTAGTTCGCGCCAAGCAATGGGATGGGTGGTGTCCGACTCACATGTTAAGCAGTAATGTGACCGGCGCAACATTAGGCTTAATAGGTTTTGGCCGCATTGCACAAGCCATGGCACGTAAAGCACATCACGGTTTTGATATGAATATTCTCTATTTTAAGCCAACTGATGCAGATGAGTATGTCGTCGATGATTTACAAGCCACCCGCTGCGATAGTATTGAAGAATTAATGGAAAAATCTGATTTTGTTTCCGTACACTGCCCCGGCAATGCAGAAACGCATCACTTGATAAATGCTGCACGCTTAAAACACATGAAAGCAAGCGCTCATTTGATTAACACGGCTCGTGGTGATGTTGTTGATACACAAGCATTAATCTATGCGTTAAAAAATCAGCAGATTGCTGGGGCTGGTTTAGATGTTTATGAAGGCGAACCTAATATTCCTGACGAACTATTAGCCTTAAACAACGTGTCATTATTACCACATTTAGGCAGTGCCACCCTTTCAACGCGGACAGCGATGGGGGAAAAAGCCTTACTTAATTTAGAGGCCTTTTTCTCAGGCACTCCCTTACCCAACCCAGTTACTTAGGAACACAAATGAGCTTAAACAGCTATAAAAATGCTGATAGAGAGGCGCTTGCAAAAGACCTTGATGCTATTTACAAAGAAATTACCGAAAGCACCAATGAAGATGATTTTCAGCATATTAAAAAAATGGAGCTTTGGGGAAGAGTTTGTTCCCTTGCAGGTTATGCAACAGCATGGATTGCACCCAATCCAATTTCAGCTTTATTAATTAGCCAAGGAAGCTTTACTCGCTGGACACAAATGACGCACCCTATTGTGCATAAAGGCTACGATAAAATTAAAAATGTTCCAGATCGCTACACAAGCAAAAAATTTGCTCAAGGCTGGCGACGTTTTATTGACTGGCCTGATTGGATTACACCTGAAGGCTGGCATCAAGAACATGATATTTTGCACCATTATAATTTAGGTGAAAAACTAGATCCCGACCAACTAGAACATAACCTACAATGGTTGCGTGAATCTAAAATCCCCATGCCATTGCGTTACCTACTGATTATTTTATTTATGGGCTTTTGGAAAATCATCTATTACACGCCAAGAACACATAAAGAATTACGCATTAGCCAAGCCAGACAAAAACGCGAGCCTGAACCAAATATTACTCGCTTGAGTGCTTGGAGTTTATTTAGTAAAGAAGGCCGTGCATTATGGTTTAAAAGCATCCTGCCTTATGCAACATTCCGCTTTGCCTTCATCCCTGCTTTATTTTTACCGCTAGGGACAACAGCAGCCATGAGTGTATTACTTACCTCATTAATGGCTGAAGTGTTTACTAATCTACATACATTCTTGGTGATTGTTCCTAACCATGCTGGGGATGATGTGATGATGTTTGAAGAAAAAGGTAAAGGCAAAGGTGAGTATTATTTACGCCAAATTTTAGGCTCAGTTAACTACCCAACAGGTAGCAACTTTAATGACTTTTTCTATGGCTGGCTTAACTACCAAGTAGAACACCATCTATGGCCTGATGCCTCATTGGCACAGTACCAACTGGCACAACCTAAAGTCGTGGAAATCTGTAAAAAACATGGTATTCCTTATATTCAGGAATCTGTTTTCAAACGCTTATTTAAAGCCATTGATATTATGGTTGGCCGCACATCTATGTTGCGCCCTGAAAAAGCTTAAGACAAAAAAAGGGGGCTTTAAAAGCCCCCTTTTTATTTACTTAAAAATCAATAAAAATCATTCAATTTTTTTACATTTCACTTTAACTTGTTCCATTGCACAACGGTATTTCTCTAAATCTTCATAATCACCACCACAAAGATCACATACCAATTGGCCTCTCTCAATCACTTCCTCCAACCCCCAGCCATAGCCTTCAGTTTCACATAAAATATCCGTATATTTTTCAAAACGGTAGCCCGTAGAAGCACTTTTCTCCGCTTTCTCTTTGTCTTTGCAGCCTGCTGTTGGCTTTAAGTCCCCAACAATTGTTTTATATTCCCACGTATTTGTTGTTTGCGTACCAACTTGGCTTGCAAAAACTGCCACAACTGCTAGAAAAAAACCTAAATTAATCAGCATTGATTTATTCATTTTCATACTTATACCCTTCTTTATTATTATAATCTTTAATAATGAAGCGAAAACTGGCTTCAAAACTGCATTTTACCACCCTAACCCTGGGAAAGAAATAAAACCTATCACTTGATTTAAAGTCCTCTATAGTAGAACTATCTCCATGCTATAATCGGAAAATATTTCACCCTTCACCTTAAAACGGGAATTAAACAATGAAGACATTTCTTAAATTTTTACCTCTAGCGGCTCTTTTAGCTATTTCTAATGTAAATGCTAAAAGCAAAGTAATACTACTTGATGACAACTCTGAAATTTTAGGAAAATGGACTGTTTTTGCAGAAACTGCTGCACTACACAAAATTGATAATAAAAAACTTAAGAACAAATGGGTATTCCATAAAAATGGCACCATGTCTTCTTTCGGGTTTGATCCAAGGCTAAATGGTTTTGTTGAAGTAAAAGTAACCTATGAAGTTGTTGACGGCTTAATCATTAAACAAATCCAGCCTTCCAGCCCTAAAACAGAATCTTGTAAAGTGGTTAAATTAAAAGATGATTTCATGACTTTAAAATGTAAGTACCTATATTACCTACTAAAAAGATAAATCAATACTGATAAAAAAAGGGGCTGTGTTATTTAACACACGCCCCTTTTTTTCACCCAAAATATCATCATCGCTATGCCTGCATAGCAATCTCATACTCGTCCAAATCCGCCATTCTCGATTTTTTTAGTTCTGCCTGTCTTTTTCTATACTTCGCTCTACGGTCCGATGTTCCTAAAAAATGTACAGGCTCAGGAACAACCATTGTATCTCCTGCTAAAAGCATTTCATCATCAAATAAATCATCCCCACCAACTTCATCTATAAAATAATCTAAATTATTGACTTGCATTTTGTTTCTCCAATATTAAAAATTTAAATGAGCTAAAGCTCTAAATGCATACTAACGCGCAATTATGAAAACAATATGACAAGCTTAAGTAATTATTAAAAATCCTTTAAAAACAATCACTGCTAAAAATATTAAGTAACTTCTCATTATCCACAGGATCGAACTCATGAATAAATGGAACGCTGGTCTTTAGCCTGCATTGATTCAGCGGCAGGCTAAAGACCTGCGTTCCAGTACCCGTTGATAATGAGAAGTTACAATATTAAGCTAAGAACTTCTGTTATTTAAGCTATCTTTTATATCGC
>JAQRMR010000019.1:10774-22269 GCA_028599115.1 Methyloprofundus sp. | reverse complement strand
AAAAAGAAACGCAAAGCCGAATCAAATCAGCACTGCAGTATCCCACCATGGTCATTATCGCTATTAGTATCGCCATGATGATTGTTAATGTTTATGTCATCCCCGCCTTTAAAGGTGTGTTCGATAAAATGGGCGCAGAGCTACCTTGGCAAACTAAAATGCTAATTAATATCTCTGATTTTACCGTTAGCTTTTGGCCTTATATCATCACCCTCTTAATGTTATCTTTTTACGGTTTAGCACAATATTTTAAGACTGAAACAGGCCTACTGACTAAAGATAGACTGATACTAAAAATTCCTGGTGTAGGTAGTATTATTCAACGTGCCAGCATGGAACGGTTTGCCCGTTCCTTTGCCATGATTTTAAGTGCCGGCATCCCCGTCATTCAGGGTATCACAGTCGTCTCTGGCGCTATCGGCAACCAATATATCGGCTCTAAACTGAGTAAGATGCGGATTGGCATTGAAAAAGGGGACAGCATCAGCCGTATGGCAATGAGTGTAGGTTTGTTTACCCCTTTGGTCGTACAAATGATTATGGTCGGTGAAGAAACCGGCGATATTAGCACCATGCTTTTAGAAGCTGCAGATTTTTACGAAACCGAAGTTGATGCAGAATTAAAAAACCTAGCCAGTGTTATTGAACCTTTTTTATTAGTCGTCGTTGGCTTAATGGTCCTTATCTTGGCTCTAGGTATCTTTTTACCTATGTGGAATTTATCCGCCGCTATGCATTAAAAAGTTGCCAATTATATAAGCAGTATCACACTTATTTAATTCAGTTTTATACTAAATAGTTTAAAATAAAACTGAATTAAATAAGGCTATAAAATGATTTAAAAAGGAAATTGAATGAGCACATTACCCCATATTTTAATTGTTGATGATGAACCCTTTAATATAGAAATTATTACTGAGTTATTAGAAGATGAGGCCTATCAATTAAGCACCGCTCTGGACGGACAAATTGCAATTGATATGCTTGAAGCTGCTCCCAATGATTTCGACATTATTATCTTAGATAGAATGATGCCCAATATGAATGGCATGGAAGTTCTAGAAAGAATGAAAGAGCATGAAATTTTGTGCCACTGCCCAGTTATCTTTCAAACAGCGAAAACGAGCCAAACGGATATTGCCGAAGGTTTAGAGGCCGGAGCACACTATTATCTTACTAAGCCTTTTGATGAGGACATTTTACTCTCGGTGATTAAAACGGCCGTACAAGAAAGACAGTTCTATAAAGAAGTGATGTCTGACTTGGATAAAGACAAGCAAGTCGTCCCTTTAATTCGTAATGCACATTTTGAATTTACTACCATTGGCCACGCACGTAATTTAGCCTCTTTATTAAGCAATGCATTTCCTGACCCCTCTCTCGTTGTTATGGGCTTAACCGAACTGATGATTAATGCTGTAGAGCATGGTAATTTAGGTATTACCTATGATGAAAAATCAGCCTTAAATGAGCAGGGGAATTGGAATGAAGAAGTCAGCAGACGACTTTCTTTAGAAGAAAATGTAAATAAAACCGTTAATGTTGATTTTACCTCTAACAAGACTGTTATAAAAATCACCATCACTGACCAAGGTAATGGCTTTGACTGGCAATCTTATATGGATTTCGATCCAGCCCGCGTTATGGATAACCACGGCCGCGGTATTGCTGTTGCCAATAAGCTTAGCTTTTCTAGCGTCACCTACAGCGGCAAAGGTAATGTAGTTTGCGCTATGCTAAATTTAGAGTCGTAATAATCATATAACAGCCAGACTTAACGCTATCAAAATCAAGTAATAAAAGTAACTTCTCATTATCCACAGAATCGAACTCCTGAATAAATGGAGCGCAGGTCTTTTGCCTGCATTGATTCAGCGGCAGGTTAAAGACCTGCCTGCGTTCCAGTACCCGTTGATAATGAGAAGTTACTAATACAAAGCCCAATTGAATGTTTCACGTGAAACATTCAATTGGGCTTTGTTATTTCTATGCCTGAGTGTTACAGTTTCATACCTAAATGCTAGCGCATTTTATTCTTAGTTTTACCGAATTTTGCAGCAAAATGTTTCACGTGAAACATAAAAAACCAAAGGAATCCCTCTTGAGCAAAAATGACTTTTCATCATTAAACCTTCATGCTGATTTATTAAAAAATCTTACCACACTTAACTATACGCAAATGACGGCGATACAAGCACAAAGCTTACCCCCTATGTTGCAAGGTAAAGATATCATCGCTCAAGGGCAAACTGGCTCAGGAAAAACTGCCGCCTTTGGCCTGGCACTATTAAATAAACTAGAAGTAAAACGCTTTCGCATACAAACACTTATTTTATGCCCAACTCGCGAACTTGCCGAGCAAGTCTCCAAAGAACTTCGCCGATTAGCACGCAGCATCCATAATATAAAGATATTAACTTTATGCGGTGGCGTTTCATTTGGCCCGCAAATAGGCTCGCTAGAACATGGCGCACATATCATCGTCGGCACGCCTGGAAGAATTGAAGATCATTTGCGTAAAGGCACGCTACGTTTAGACCACGTTAATACCCTTATCTTAGATGAAGCCGATCGCATGCTAGACATGGGATTTCAAGATGCCATTGATGATATCATCGACCAAGCTCCCAGCGAAAACAGACAAACCTTATTATTTAGCGCAACCTTTCCAAAACAAATCAAGTCTATCGCTAACCGCATCACCAAAAATCCGGTCACAGTAACCGTTGCATCAACACATGATGATTCCAGTATTGAGCAGCACTTTTACTCAGTAAAAAATAACGATCAACGCTTACAGGCCGTCCAGTTATTGCTTTTACATCACCGCCCAGAATCAACCGTGATTTTCTGTAATACCAAAATTGAAACCAAAGAAGTTGCCGAAGAACTCCTTGCTGATGGCTTTGATGCATTGGCAATTCACGGCGATTTAGAGCAAGTCGATCGCGATCAAGCCCTATTACGCTTTGCCAATAAAAGCGCATCTATCTTGGTTGCAACCGATGTTGCCGCGCGCGGACTAGATATAGACTCTTTAGATGCCGTCTTTAATTACCATATTGCACACGACCCAGAGCAACACACTCATCGAATCGGCCGAACGGGTAGGGCAGGTAAAAAAGGAATTGCATGCTCACTGATCAGCGATAAAGAATTTCACAAAGTCTCGCTATTAGAAGATTACCTAGGAATGGAAATAAAAACAGAGGAACTCCCTAATCGCAGCGAATTAAACTTTGAGCCAATGCAAGCGCCGATGGCTACTTTGCGTATTGATGGCGGAAAAAAACAAAAAGTACGTGCCGGCGATATATTAGGCGCATTAACAGGTGATCATGGCTTGCAAGGAAAAGATGTCGGTAAAATTCAGCTAATGGATAACTGGGCGTATATTGCTATAAAAAGAGAGCTAATAAAAACAGCCTTAAAACGCATTGCTAATGGAAAAATTAAAGGCCGAACTTTTAGAGTTCGACAGGTATAAAACTATCCATGCTAAGAATTATTCATACTGCTGACTGGCATTTAGGACATCATTTACACGGCGTATCTCGTCATTATGAGCACCAAAAGTTTTTTGAATTTTTATTACAACAACTAAAAAATACTCAGGCAGATGTACTGATTGTTGCCGGTGATATTTTTGACACCGCCAACCCGCCTGCTGCTGCACAAAGCCAATTGTATGATTTCTTAGTCAGCGCTCGAACTGATAACCCGCAACTCAATATGATTCTAATCGGTGGTAATCACGACTCTGCTGCTCGGCTAGATGCCCCAGCAAGCCTATTAAAATCACTAGGGATTTCAGTCATTGGCGGGCTAAGCAATAACGAAGAAGGTCAGATCGATTGGCAGCGACTCTTAATCCCTCTCTACAATAAAGAGAAAAAACGCGTCGCATGGTGTGGCGCAATGCCCTTTTTGCGCCATTCAGATCTACCCCCAGTAACTGGGACAGGGGACAACTTAATTTCTGGTGTTAAATCCCGCTATGCAGAACTGACCCAAGCACTCAAAAATCAGGCAAAACCAGATGAGGCTTTGTTATTAACAGGGCACTGTTATATGGTAGGCGGTAACTTATCGGAATTAAGTGAACGTAAAATCCTAGGGGGAAATCAACACGCATTGCCTGTTGATCTATTCTCAAATGACATTGCTTACACTGCACTAGGGCATTTACATTGCGCACAAACCGTCGATAAACATGAAAATATTCGCTATAGCGGCTCACCGATTCCGCTATCTTTTGATGAAAAGCACTACGCACACCAACTAGTACAAATTGATCTGCACAGCGATAAAAGCATAGAAATTGAAGCCATTCTTATTCCTCGCAGTATCGCCATTTTACGCCTACCTAACTCCAGTAGTTTTTGTGACTTAGACAGTGCGATTACCCAGCTCAAAGCGCTGGATTTAGATTCCGATTTACCCCTAGAACAGCAACCTTTTTTAGAGCTACGCATTGCACTAGAAAAACCCGAACCGAGCTTACGCCAAAAAATAGAAGAAACTATTGCCGACTTACCTTTACGCTTATTAAAAATAAGCACTGTTTACGCAGGCAAAGAACAAGGCTTAGCAGACAGCATAAAAGAACAGCGACTCGAAGACCTACAGCCCGAACAAGTGTTCCTGCGCTGTTATGAAAATAAATATGCCAGCCCTGCACCTGATGAATTTATGGCCTTATTTCATGAGCTACAAGAAAATATCCAAGGAACTGACTAGTGCGCATATTAGCCATCAGAGGAAAAAACCTTGCCAGCCTAGCAGCTGAATTTGAAATTCTATTAGAAGAAGGGGCTTTACAGCATGCCGGATTATTTGCCATTACCGGACAAACAGGCGCGGGGAAAAGTACTTTATTAGATGCTTTATGTCTTGCACTATACGACCAAATTCCACGCCTACCAAAAGGCAATGGCGTGAGTATTGGGCATAAAGACGAAAGCGAAAACACCCGGGTTAATAGCCATGACGTTAGCTCAATCTTAAGGCGCGGCACAGCAAATGGCTATGCTGAAGTTGATTTTATCGGTTCAGATAAACAAATTTATCGCTCACACTGGGCAATAAGCCGAGCAAGAAATAAGGTAAATGGTCGCTTACAAACACAAAAAATCACCCTAACGCACTGTCAATCAAACGAAATAATTGGCCATACAAAAACCGAAACACTAAAAGAAATAGCCAGCAAAATTGGCTTAAGTTTTGATCAATTCAGACGCTCCGTCTTATTAGCCCAGGGAGATTTCGCCGCCTTTTTAAAAGCCAAAAAAGATGAACGCTCTAGCCTATTAGAGAAAATGACGGGCACGGATATTTACAGTCAATTATCTGAAGCCGCGTTTGATCGTGCCACTAAAGAAAAGCAAGCTCTCACAACGATACAAGAAAAACTGCACGATAAAATTCCTCTAACGACTGAGGAGAGAAGGGCGCTAGAAGAACAAAGAGAAGCACTTAAAACTCAACAGGCCACTCTTGCATCGCAAACAGAAAGCAAACAAAAGCAGCTTGCTTGGTATAAAACCAAAGAGCAACTAGAGCAAGAATTAGCCGATCTACAAACGCAAACTAATCAAATAACTGCACAGTGGGACAGCCAAGCAGAGCAAAGAGACTTACTAAAAAAAATTGATGAGGTGCAGGTTTTACGCCCTTTATTACAACAACAAGCACAGCTCAATAAAGACTGTCATTCTGCCAATGAAGAACTTTCTGCGCACCAAGAAAGCTTATCACTCGCCAATGATAAGCAAGCTATTTTAATTAAACAAACTACTGCAGCAGAACTAACATACACAACACACAAAAAAACCTGGCAAGATTCCCAAGTTCTTTTAACCCAAGCACAAATTTTAGACACTCAAATTAGAGAAAATAAGGCGCACGGCGAACAACTAAAAGAAGAGGATTCCAGCCAAAATGCCGCACTAAAAACAACTAAAACTAACCTTAATCAGTTACATAACAAAAGTAATTCTCTGGCACAATCCATCACTAACTCTGAGCAATGGCAAGAACAGCACACCGAACTTACTCCCCTTATTAACGAGTGGGGGCGTTGGGAAAGTGACCTTAAAACCCTCACTCATTGTCAGCAAGAACTTGCACAGTTAGCCCAAAAAGAACACCATCTTAATGAAGGCTTAACAGATACCCAAGCTAATCTAGTCCAGTTAAAGTCCGCTGATGCGCTTTTCATTCAACAAAAATCACCCTTAATAGATTCACTTGAGAAACTAACGCTGTACTGGAAGAATACCTCGCTAGAGGAAATCAACCAAGCCCGCCATACGCTTGAACAAGAAAAAAACAGTCTAGAAAAAAATCTACAGCGTGCAGAAAAACAATTAGTTTTACAATCTGAATTACAGCGCGAGCAGGAAAACCTGACGGCTTTAGTCAAAACTGAACTAACCCTTACTAAAGAAAATACTGCGCTTATCGCACAGCAAAAAATAACCAGCGCTCAACTAAGCGAAGCACAGCAATCTTTCCATTTATTACAAGCAGCCAATAATAGATCGGTTAAAGAATTGCGTGCGTCTTTATCTGAAGGGACACCATGCTCTGTTTGTGGTTCAGAAGATCATCCTTGGGCAAAAGAGCACAACCCACTGCAACAGGCGACAGCTGAACAAGATCTGCGCGTTAAGCAACTAAATCAAGAAAAAGAAGATAATATAAAACGCTTAGCGGGGCTGGGTAGCCAGCAAGCACAACTAACAAAAGATATTGCTTTTTGTCAGACCCAAATAGCTGAATACACGCTTCAACTAAAAAGCCCTGATTTTTCATCTGAGGTTTCCAATGAACTCATTGAACAATTCAAGGTTGACATTGTTGATATAAACACTCGCTATTTAGCCGCGCAAACAAAACAAAGCGAAGCACTTACCCAGCAAAAGCAAAGGGAAAATCAGCAAGCTCAACTGCAAGAGCTGGATGATAAGCACAGTGCGCATACAAAAAAAATCACTTTATTAAATGAGAAAATAAAACTTGATAGCCAACAACAAGCGAGTATTAAAAGCAGTGTTTCACGTGAAACATACAAGAAAAATGAATTAATAGCGTCATTATCTACTCCCCTACAATCTATAGAAGACTGGCAAATACGCGTCAGTGAAGATCCCAGCTTCACAATGCAGTTACAGCAATCTGTACAACATTGGCAGAAATGTGATCAAGAAATAAATACAGCTAATTTAAAATTAATCGACATACAGCAGAAAATAAAAGTAGCTGAATCTGAAAATCAGCAGCAATTAAAAATCCAACAAAAAATAAGGCTAGAAATAGAAACGCAACAAACAAACTTGCAACAACTTATTAACAATCGTCAATCCTACTTTTCTGGAAAACCCGCAAAAGAAGTCGCTCAACAATTACAGCAAACATTAGCAGTAGCAGAAAAAAAACAGCGACAACTTAATAAAGAATTAACCGAGCTTCAATTAGAAATAAAAACACAGCAGCAGTCGATCAAGCATTGGCAGTCTGAAATATTACGCAGGGAAGAAGCACATAAGCAAATCAATCATGATTTAGCGCAGGAATTACAGAAACATAAGCTCAGCCTAGAAACCCTAAATAGCCATTTAAGCCACTCGGAAAATTGGATTAAACAAGAAAATACCCGGCAGCAAGCTTTGTTACAAACAAAACAACAAACCGCTGCCTTTTTAAGCGTGAAACAATCCACCTTAAAAACTCACCAAGAAAACCAAGCAACAGAAGAAAAAGAAAACTTACTAGAAATCTTGCAGCAATTACAAACAGAGCAAGAAGAAAATAATGCAGCGATGGAAAGCTGTGTTTTTGCATTACGTACTGATGATGAAAAAATTGCCGCAGGACAGCACTTAGCGAAAAGCATTAAAAAACAAACTGAAATATGGGAGCAATGGGAAAGTTTAAATGATTTAATCGGTTCTAAAAATGGCCAGAAATTTCGCATCTTTGCCCAAGGCTTAACCCTAGAAACATTACTCGCCTACACTAACGAACATCTACAAGAATTTGCTAAGCGCTATTCATTAGAACGTGTCAACGGTAGTGATTTAGAATTACAGGTTATTGACCGCGATATGGCAGATGAAATTCGCAGCGTACATAGCTTATCGGGTGGAGAAAGCTTCCTAGTGTCTTTAGCGCTTGCATTAGGATTAGCGTCCTTATCTTCCAACCGAATCCAAGTAGAGTCCTTATTTATCGACGAAGGTTTTGGCAGCTTAGACCCTGAAACACTGGATATTGCTATTGCGAGTTTAGATACGCTACAGTCCCTCGGCAGAAAAGTCGCCGTTATCTCACATGTTCCCGCCTTAGTTGAGCGCATAGGCACGCAAATCAAAGTAGAAAAGCAAGGTGGCGGGCATAGTACTATCAAAGTATGCAGCAATAACTAAGCACAGTCACATTATGCAACAAACAACACTATATAGTGGTTATATTTTTCTAAAGCCACTAGATGTTGTGTTAAAATAGATTTCAAATCACACACTCTCGTACCCTAGTGTATGCCACTATAGGATTCAGCATGACAGATAAGCCACAAATAGAAATTCCACTACAAGATGCCTCTGTTGATATTTGGGATACTAAATATCGTTTAAAAACAAAAACAGGCGAAGCCGTTGATGGCAATATTGATGATACCTTTCAACGTGTTGCTAAAGCCTTATCAGCAGTCGAAAAAGGTAAAGCTAAACAAGACAAATATTACCAAGAATTTCTATGGGCTTTACGCCAAGGTGTTATTCCTGCCGGCCGTATTATTTCCAACGCCGGAGCACAAGAACATAAACCTGCTACATCAACAATTAACTGTACGGTTTCTGGTTCTATCTCAGATTCAATGGATGATATTTTAGGCAAAGTTCATGAAGCAGGCCTAACCTTAAAAGCAGGCTGTGGCATCGGTTACGAATTCTCAACCTTACGCCCAAAAGATGCCTATGTTTCTGGCGCAGGTGCTTATACCTCTGGTCCACTATCGTTTATGGATATCTACGATAAAATGTGTTTCACGGTTTCTTCAGCAGGTGGTAGACGCGGCGCACAAATGGCAACCTTTGATATTGGCCACCCTGACGTGGTCGATTTTATTCGCGTAAAACGCGAAGATGGCCGCTTACGCCAATTTAACCTTTCTTTATTAATTACCGCTGAATTTATAGAAGCCGTCAAAGCTGATAAGCCTTGGCCACTTTCATTCCCTATTATGCAGCGTGAATTAGAAGAAGATAATTTAGACCTTAATGATAGTTCCATTATTTTATGGCGTGATTTACCTCATGCAGAAGGTTACATAGAAAATAAAGATGGCTTAGTTGCTTGTCGTATTACTAAAACAATTCCTGCGCAGCGTTTATGGGACATCATTATGTCCTCTACTTACGACTATGCAGAACCTGGTTTTATTCTTATCGACAAAGTAAACGAAATGAATAATAACTGGTTTTGTGAAGATATACGGGCCACCAATCCATGTGGCGAGCAACCACTTCCTCCTTATGGATCTTGCTTACTTGGCTCGATTAACCTAACGCGTTTTATAGAAAAACCTTTTACTGCGCAAGCAACTTTTAACTGGGATGCTTACGCGAAAACTATCCGTATTTTTACGCGTATGTTAGATAACGTAGTCGAAATTAACGGCTTACCATTAGAAAAACAACGTGATGAAATCACCTCAAAACGCCGTCATGGAATGGGTTATTTAGGTTTAGGCTCCACTTTAACCATGCTCGGTATGCAATATGGTGATGATAAATCCCTCGATTTTACAGATGAAGTCACCAAGGTTTTAGCCATAGAAGGCTGGAAAGAAGCCTTAAGTTTAGCCAAAGAAAAAGGCGTTGCACCTGCACTGAGTAAAAAATACACCGTAACAGGTTCGATGCTACATAAACGTCCTGAAATGGTGAAAGATGGTTATCAAGTCGGCGATGAAGTAAGCGGTAAAGTATTGCATGCAAAATACAGCCGTTACATGCAAAAAATTGCTCAAGCAGAACCTGAATTAGTCGCTGCATTAATAGAGCAGGGCGCACGTTTTACGCATCATAGTTCTATCGCACCAACAGGTACCATTTCACTTTCATTAGCTAATAACGCAAGTAATGGTATCGAGCCAAGCTTTGCACACCATTATTCACGTAATATTATTCGTGAAGGCAAAAAGACCAAAGAGAAAGTTAATGTGTTCTCTTACGAGTTATTAGCTTACCGCGCTTTAGTGAATGATAAAGCCATGCCATTTAGTGAAAATGCCGATGAACAACTGCCGGATTATTTCATTACCGCTGATGCAATCACTCCTAAACAACATGTCGATATTCAAGCGGCGGCACAAGTATGGATCGATTCATCTATCTCTAAAACAGCTAATGTACCGACTGATTACCCGTATGAAGATTTTAAATCAATCTACCAATATGCTTATGACAAAGGGCTAAAAGGTTGTACCACTTTCCGCTTTAACCCTGAAGTATTTCAAGGGGTCTTAGTAAAAGAATCAGATTTAGAAAACACAAAATATCAATTTACTTTAGAAGATGGCCACGTTGTTGAATTAAAAGGCAACGAAGAAGTTGAATACGATGGCGAAACACACACTGCCGCTAATTTATTCGATGCCTTAAAAGAAGGCTATTACGGCAAATTCTAATTTAATCAGAAGGAAAGATTATGACTATAAAAATAGATAAAAAAATTGTTAGCTACAAAGTTATCAAGCCAGAAGACGAAAAAACAACTGTAGAAGAGGTTGCTGAACTAGATATTGAGCGCATGAACGAAAGCGTCGCGCGCCCAGAAATTTTACTCGGCTCAACCTATAAAATAAAAACACCACAATCAGAACATGCCTTGTACATTACTATCAACGACATGATTCTAAACCAAGGTACCGAGCATGAAGAGCGCCGCCCTTACGAAGTGTTTATTAACTCTAAAAACATGGAACATTTCCAGTGGGTTTTAGCATTAACACGAGTTATCTCAGCGGTATTCCGTAAAGGTGGCGATATTACCTTTATGGTAGAAGAGCTAAAAGCGGTATTCGACCCCAAAGGCGGCTACTTTAAAAAAGGCGGTGTTTACATGCCTTCATTAGTTGCAGAAATCGGCCACGCGATAGAGCAGCACATGAAACAAATCGGCATGTTAAAAAGCCTAGAGTTTGATGAACACCAGAAACAATTCCTCGCTGATAAACGCGCAGAATTTGAAGCCATGCACAATGAAGATACCGTTGAAAATAGCGACTTTCCAGAACAAGCGCAGCTGTGCACAAAATGCCAAACTAAGGCATTAGTTTTGATGGATGGCTGTATGACTTGCTTGAACTGTGGGGATAGTAAGTGTGGGTGATTTTATATCTAGGAGAAAAAGAGAGGCCTTAAATATTTAAGACCATTGTTTCTTTTGTTTTATACCGATTTTGCTTATTAAGCGCCTAACCTTGGATA